>NZ_JBFAJD010000042.1:0-81500 GCF_040655035.1 Streptomyces sp. NPDC050549 | reverse complement strand
GCGCAGGGCGGTGTGCAGGACCGCGCGGTCCTCGGTCACGTTGATCTTCTCGCCGCGGAACATGGCGTCCCGGAGGCCGAACACGTCCGTGGCGGTGGCGAGTTCCTGGAGCAGGGCCAGGGTCTCGTCGGTGATCAGGTGCTTGGAGTAGTCGATGCGCAGGTCACCGACGGTGACCACGTACCGCTCCGCGCGCCCCGGGTCCGCCGCGAACAACTCACGCAGCTGCGGGTTCAGTTGACCCGCGCGGTGGTCCTCCAGGGCGGTCCACTCGGGCCGCCGCACGAGCTTGGGGGAGTCAGACATGAGAGGGGGTCTCCTTGGTGCCCTCGGCCCGGAGGGCGATGGCGTACATCTCGTCGGCGTCGAGGCGCCGCAGCTCCTCGGCGATGAGTTCGGAGGTGGTGCGGACCTTCAGCGCCAGGGTGCGGGAGGGCTGTCCGGGCAGGGACAGCGTGGCCAGCGGGCCCTCGGGACGGTCGATGACGACCTCGCCGGCCGCGGTGCCCAGGCGGACGGCGGTGACGACCGGTCCGGCGGTGACCACGCGGTCGATCTTCACCTTCAGCCGTGCCTCCAGCCAGCGCGCCAGCAGCTCGGCGGCCGGGTTGTCGGCCTCGCTCTCCACGGCACCCGAGGTGATCCTGGCCTTGGCCTGGTCGAGGGCCGCCGCCAGCATGGAGCGCCACGGGGTCAGCCGGGTCCAGGCGAGGTCGGTGTCGCCGGGCGCGTAGGAACGGGCGCGGGCGTCCAGGGCCTCAAGGGGGTTCTCCGCCGCGTACAGGTCGGTGATCCGGCGCTGCGCGAGGGCGCCCAGCGGGTCCTTCGCCGGGATCTCGGGCGCCTCCACCGGCCACCACACGACGACCGGCGCGTCCGGCAGCAGCAGCGGCAGCACCACGGAGTCGGCGTGGTCGGACACCTCGCCGTAGGTCCGCAGTACGACCGTCTCGCCGGTGCCCGCGTCGGCGCCCACCCTGACCTCGGCGTCGAGGTGCGAGTCGGTGCGGTCGCGCGGGGTGCGGGCGTGCCGCTTGATGACGACCAGGGTGCGCGAGGGGTGCTCGTGCGAGGCCTCCTCGGCCGCCTTGATCGAGTCGTAGGCGTTCTCCTCGTCCGTGACGATGACCATCGTCAGGACCATGCCCACAGCAGGGGTGCCGATGTCGCGGCGACCCTGCACCAGCGCCTTGTTGATCTTGCTTGCCGTGGTGTCGCTCAGGTCGATCTTCATGGCCTGCGCCAGCTCCGTCCGTCTCGTGCGAGCATCTCGTCCGCCTCCTCGGGACCCCAACTGCCCGAGGAGTACTGCGCGGGCCTGCCGTTCTGTGCCCAGTACTCCTCGATCGGGTCGAGGATCTTCCAGGACTCTTCCACTTCCTGGTGGCGCGGGAACAGGTTGGCGTCGCCGAGCAGCACGTCCAGGATGAGCCGCTCGTACGCCTCCGGGCTCGACTCCGTGAACGACTCGCCGTAGGCGAAGTCCATGGACACGTCCCGGATCTCCATCGAGGTGCCCGGCACCTTCGAACCGAACCGGACCGTCATGCCCTCGTCGGGCTGGACGCGGATGACGATCGCGTTCTGGCCCAGCTCCTCGGTGGCACTGGAGTCGAAGGGGGAGTGCGGGGCGCGCTTGAAGACGACCGCGATCTCGGTGACGCGGCGGCCGAGCCGCTTGCCGGTGCGCAGGTAGAAGGGGATGCCCGCCCAGCGGCGGTTGTCGACCTCCAGCTTGACGGCCGCGTAGGTGTCGGTCTTCGACTTGGGGTCGATGCCGTCCTCCTGGAGGTAGCCGACGACCTTCTCGCCGCCCTGCCAGCCCTCCGCGTACTGCCCGAACACCGTGTGCTCGCCCAGCTCCTTGGGGAGCCGCACCGACTTCAGCACCTTCAGCTTCTCGGTGAGCAGCGCCTCCTCGTCGAAGGCGATCGGCTCCTCCATGGCGGTCAGCGCCATCAGCTGCAGGAGGTGGTTCTGGATCACGTCACGCGCCGAACCGATGCCGTCGTAGTAGCCGGCCCGGCCGCCGATGCCGATGTCCTCGGCCATCGTGATCTGGATGTGGTCGACGTAGGACCGGTTCCAGATCGGCTCGTACATCTGGTTGGCGAAGCGCAGCGCCAGGATGTTCTGGACGGTCTCCTTGCCGAGGTAGTGGTCGATGCGGAACACCTGGTCCGGTTCGAACACCTCGTGCACGATCTTGTTCAGCTCGCGAGCGCTCTTCAGATCGCGACCGAACGGCTTCTCGATGACCGCGCGCCGCCATGCCCCCTCCGGGGCGTCCGCCAGGCCGTGCTTCTTCAGCTGCTGGACGACCTTCGGGAAGAACTTCGGCGGTACGGAGAGGTAGAACGCGTAGTTGCCGCTGGTACCGCGAGAGGTGTCCAACTCGTCGACGGCCGCACGCAGTTGCTTGAACGCGGTGTCGTCGTCGAAGTCGCCCGGGATGAACCGCATCCCCTCGGCGAGCTGCTGCCAGACCTCCTCGCGGAACTCGGTCCGGGAGTGCTCGCGTACGGAGTCGTGCACCACCTGCGCGAAGTCCTGGTCCTCCCAGTCCCGCCGGGCGAACCCGACGAGGGAGAAGCCCGGCGGCAGCATGCCCCGGTTGGCCAGGTCGTAGACGGCGGGCATCAGCTTCTTGCGGGACAGGTCACCGGTGACACCGAAGATGACCAGACCGGACGGACCGGCGATGCGCGGCAGCCGGCGGTCGCGCTCGTCACGCAGCGGGTTGTCCCAGTGGGCGGCCAGGGCGTCGGTGAGTTCCTCGGCCGACAGCGGTGCTTCGGCCGTCCTCGTTGCGGGAAGTTCCTCGCTCATTCCCCGTCGCCCCCCTTCCCGCTCAGCGACTTCGCGACGGCACCCAGCAGGTCCTGCCAGGCCACCTCGAACTTGGCGACGCCCTCGTCCTCCAACTGCTTGACGACCACGTCGTACGAGATCCCCAGCCGCTCCACGGCGTCCAGGTCGGCGCGTGCCTGCGCGTAGCCGCCGGTCACCGTGTCGCCGTGGACGTCGCCGTGGACGTCGCCGTGGTCGGCGGTGGCGTTCAGGGTGGCCTCCGGCATGGTGTTGACCGTGCCGGGCGCGACCAGCTCGTCGACGTACAGGGTGTCCTTGTAGGACGGGTCTTTCACACCTGTCGAGGCCCACAGGGGGCGCTGCTTGTTGGCCTCGGCGCCCGCGAGGGCGGTCCAGCGGTCGGAGGAGAAGACGTCCTCGTAGGCCTCGTACGCGAGCCGCGCGTTGGCGAGCGCGGCCTTGCCCTTGAGGGCGAGGGCCTCGTCCGTCGCGAGCGCGGTCAGGCGCTTGTCGATCTCGGAGTCGACGCGGGAGACGAAGAAGGAGGCCACGGAGTGGATGGTCGCCAGGTCGATGCCGGCGGCGCGTGCCTTCTCCAGGCCGGCGAGGTAGGCGTCCATGACCTCGCGGTAGCGCTCCAGGGAGAAGATCAGCGTGACGTTGACGCTGATGCCCTCGCCGATGACCTCGGTGATGGCCGGGAGACCGGCCTTCGTCGCCGGGATCTTGATCATCACGTTCGGGCGGTCCACCAGCCAGGACAGCTGCTTGGCCTCGGCGATGGTCGCCGCCGTGCGGTGGGCGAGGCGCGGGTCGACCTCGATGGAGACCCGGCCGTCCCGGCCGCCGGTCGCCTCGTACACCGGGCGCAGGATGTCGGCGGCGGCGCGGACGTCGGCGGTGGTCATCATCCGTACGGCTTCCTCGACCGTCACCTTGCGCACGGCGAGGTCGGCGAGCTGCTCCTCGTAACCCTCGCCGGAGCCGATGGCGGCCTGGAAGATGGACGGGTTGGTGGTGACGCCCACGACGTTCTTCGTGTCGACGAGTTCGGCGAGGTTGCCGGACTCGATCCGCTTGCGCGACAGGTCGTCCAGCCAGATGGAGACGCCCTCGTCGGACAGGCGCTTGAGTGTTCCCGCGGTGGCGGTCACTTCGGTCACTGTGATCATCTTCTTTCTGGCGATCGGATCAACCGCGCGCGGCGGCAAGGGATTCCCGGGCTGCTGCGGCGACGTTCTCGGCCGTGAAACCGAACTCGGCGAACAGGGTCTTGGCATCGGCGGAGGCGCCGAAGTGTTCGAGGGAGACGATGCGTCCTGCGTCACCCACGAACCGGTACCACGTGAGACCGATCCCGGCCTCCACCGCAACGCGGGCCTTCACGGACGGCGGAAGGACGCTGTCGCGGTACTCGCGCGACTGCTCCTCGAACCACTCCACGGACGGCATCGACACCACCCGGGTGCCCACGCCCTCCGCCTCCAGCCGCTCGCGCGCCTCGACGGCGAGGTGGACCTCGGAACCGGTCGCGATCAGCACGACGTCGGGAGTCTCGGCGGAGGAGTCCTTGAGGACGTAACCGCCGCGCGCCGCATCGGAGTTGGGCGCGTACGTCGGCACACCCTGGCGGGTCAGCGCCAGGCCGTGCGGGGCGGGCTTGGTGGCGTGCCGCTTGAGGACCTCGGCCCAGGCGATCGCGGTCTCGTTGGCGTCGGCCGGGCGGACGATGTTCAGGCCCGGGACGGCGCGCAGCGAGGCGAGGTGCTCGACCGGCTGGTGGGTGGGGCCGTCCTCGCCGAGACCGATGGAGTCGTGCGTCCAGACGTACGTCACCGGGAGCTGCATCAGCGCGGAGAGGCGGACGGCGTTGCGCATGTAGTCGGAGAACACCAGGAAGGTGCCGCCGTAGACGCGCGTGTTGCCGTGCAGGGCGATGCCGTTCATCTCGGCCGCCATGGAGTGCTCGCGGATGCCGAAGTGGATCGTACGGCCGTACGGGTCGGCCTCCGGGAGCGGGTTGCCCTCCGGGAGGAAGGACGAGGTCTTGTCGATGGTGGTGTTGTTCGAGCCGGCCAGGTCGGCGGAGCCGCCCCACAGCTCGGGCAGGACCGCGCCGAGCGCCTGGAGGACCTTGCCGGAGGCGGCCCGGGTGGCGACGGAGGAGCCCTCCTCGAACACCGGCAGGGACTGCTCCCAGCCCTCGGGGAGCTGGCCGGCGACGATCCGGTCGAAGAGCTTCGCGCGCTCGGGCTGGGCGCCGCGCCACTTGTCGAGCTGCTTGTCCCACGCGGAGTGCGCCTCGGCGCCCCGGTCCAGGGCCCTGCGGCTGTGCGCGAGGACCTCGTCGGCGACCTCGAAGGACTTCTCGGGGTCGAAGCCGAGGACGCGCTTGGTGGCGGCGACCTCGTCGGCGCCGAGCGCGGAGCCGTGCGCGGCCTCGGTGTTCTGCGCGTTCGGGGCGGGCCAGGCGATGATCGTGCGCATCGCGATGATCGAGGGGCGCCCGGTCTCGGCCTGCGCCGCCTTCAGCGCCGTGTACAGCGCCTGCGGGTCGATGTCGCCGTCGGCGCCGGGCTCGATGCGCTGGGTGTGCCAGCCGTAGGCCTCGTACCGCTTCAGCACGTCCTCGGAGAACGCGGTCGCGGTGTCGCCCTCGATGGAGATGTGGTTGTCGTCGTAGACGAAGACGAGGTTGCCGAGCTTCTGGTGGCCGGCCAGCGAGGAGGCCTCGGCGGAGATGCCCTCCTCCAGGTCGCCGTCGGAGACGATCGCCCAGACGGTGTGGTCGAAGGGCGACTCGCCCTCGGGGGCCTCGGGGTCGAACAGGCCGCGCTCGTAGCGGGCGGCCATGGCCATGCCCACGGCGTTCGCGACGCCCTGTCCGAGCGGGCCGGTCGTCGTCTCCACACCGGCCGTGTGCCCGTACTCGGGGTGACCAGGCGTCTTCGACCCGTGCGTCCTGAACGCCTTCAGGTCGTCCAGCTCCAGCTCGTAGCCGGCGAGGTACAGCTGCGTGTAGAGCGTCAGCGAGGTGTGGCCGGGGGAGAGGACGAAGCGGTCACGACCGGTCCACTCGGGATCGGCGGGGTCGTGACGCATCACCTTCTGAAAGATCGTGTACGCGGCGGGGGCCAGGCTCATCGCCGTGCCCGGGTGCCCGTTGCCGACCTTCTGCACCGCGTCAGCGGCCAGAACGCGGGCGGTGTCGACGGCACGACGGTCGAGATCGGTCCACTCGAAGCTGTCAGGTGTGTGCGCGTTCATCTTCAAGAAGTCCTCGGTATGAGCGACTGAACTGCTCGGACGCCTTCAAAACTAAAAGTCTGACTTTTACGGGGGAAGGTCTGCGTGTGCCAGCCTGTGGTGAAAGTGGGACACGGGAACCCGCACCGAGGTGGCACGAGAAGGACATGGCGGACAGAACCATCCAAGGCGTCGCCGGTGACGGCGACGTGATCAGAACGTTTCCCTTCCCTGTCGATCTGAGCGTCTGCGGCGTCGGCATGCAGGTCGGCCCGATGAACGCCGGACGCGCCTGGCACGCCGACGTACCCCTGCACCGCGTGCACCGCATCGACTTCCATGTGGTGATGCTCTTCGACGAGGGCCCGGTCCGCCACATGATCGACTTCGCCGAGTACGAGGCGGCGGCCGGCGACCTCCTGTGGATCCGCCCCGGCCAGGTCCACCGCTTCTCCCGCCCCGACGAGTACCGCGGCACCGCCCTGGCCATGCAGCCCGGCTTCCTGCCCCGCGCCACGGTCGAGGCGACCGGCCTCTACCGCTACGACCTCCCGCCCCTCCTGCACCTCGACGAGCCCCGCCTGGCCGCCCTCCGCTCCTCCCTCGCCCAGCTGGAACGCGAGTACGAGGACACGCAGACGCTCCCCCTGAGCCTGCACACCTCGGTCCTACGGCACTCCCTGACGGCCTTCCTGCTCCGCCTCGCGCATCTCGCCGCCAGCTCGGCAGAGGCGGCCCGGCAGCAGGCCGACACGACGTTCACGCTCTTCCGCGACGCCGTCGAGAAGGACTTCGCCACCAACCACAGCGTCAGCGCCTACGCCGACGCCCTCGGCTACTCCCGCCGCACCCTCGTCCGCGCGGTCCGCGCCGCCACCGGCGAGACCCCCAAGGGCTTCATCGACAAGCGCGTCGTCCTGGAGGCGAAACGGCTGCTGGCCCACACGGATCTCCCGATCGGCCGCGTGGGGGCGGCGGTCGGCTTCCCCGACGCGGCGAACTTCTCCAAGTTCTTCCAGCAGCACACGGATGTGACGCCGGCGGGCTTCCGGGCGGAGCTGCGGTGACGCATGAGTGATGTCTGGTCCGCGCTGTCCGAGGGCTTCCGGCCCACCGGGCGGGTCGCCCGGGACTGGCTGTCGGGACTGGGCCTCAACCCGGCCGCCCCGGCAGACGTGCTGGTCAGCCTCTTCGACGTCGGAGAGGCGAGCTTTCTGTACCGTGCGGATCTTCCGCCCGAGGTGCTGGACGCGGCCGTGGTCCATCCGTCGAGAAACGTCTGGGGGAGGGCCGCGGAGAGCGGGAAGCTCTCGCGCGACCAGTGGGACAGGCTCCTGGCCGCCACCGCCGGGCTGCCTCATCACGGGGTGCTGGCCGAGATGGCGCAGGAGCAGGACGACAGCCGGCGACGCGGCGCGCGCGTCGGCGTGGACCTGGCGCCGTCCCCGGAGTCCCGCCCGCCCGCCACGCCCGCCGAGATCGCCGCCATGGCCGGGACCGTCCCCGACATCACGGCGGACGACCGCAGCTACGCCCTGTGGTGGGTCGCGGCCCTGCACGACGACCCGGCCGCCATGAGGCAACTGGCCTCGTCCGCCAACCTGTTGATCCGCCGGAGCGTGGCCCGTGCCGTGCACCTTCCCCCCGACGCCGTGGACCTGCTGGCCCACGACGAGGACCGCGTCGTACGGCTCTTCCTCACCGAGTCCTGCGACGACGCACCCGGAGACCTGCTCCTCGACGTGTGGTCCTGGTGGTCCGGCAGCTTCTCCTTCCCCGGCCGTCCGCGCAACCACCCCAACCTCCCCCGCGAAGGCCTGCTGCGCTTCGCCGACGACCCGCGCCCGCGCATGCGTCTCCTCGCGCTCGACGATCCCGCGTCGGGCGAGGATCTCGTCGAGCGGTTCAGCCGCGATCCCGACAGCGAGGTGCGGGGGCGGGCGGCGGAAGACCGGCGACTGCCCCCGGACGCCGCGGTCAGGCCGGCCCAGGACGCCGCCTCGGAGGTATACCACCCGGCCCGGCGAAACCCGGCGCTGCCCCCGGCGTCCCTGGTGCCGCTGCTCCTCGACGAGCGAAGCGCCCTGGACGCCGCCCGGAATCCGGCCCTTCCCGTGGCCGTCATGCACCGCATGATCGCGCCGACGCGGCAGGGGCCCCACGCACCCGCGTGAAGCCCCTTGCCCCCGTGGGGAGTTGGGTGTCAGTGCCCGAAGTCGAACCAGTTCACGTTCACGAAGTCCGCCGGCTGGCCGCTGCTGAACGTGAGATAGACGTCATGGGTGCCGGTGACCGAGCTGATGTTCGCCGGGACCGTCTTCCACGACTGCCAGCCCCCGGTGTTGGCCAGCGCGAAGCTGCCGATCGGGGTTGCGGTCGGGCTGTCCAGGCGTACCTGGACCAGACCGCTGACCCCGCTCGCCGCACCGCTCGCGACCCGGCCGTAGAACTGGGTGGCCGCCGCGGAGCCGAAGTTGACGCCCTTGTAGAGCGCCCAGTCGCCGTTGGCTATGGAGCCGAGGTCCTGGCCGCCGCCGGTGTCCGTGGTGGTCTCGGCGACCGTGCCGGACTGGCTGTCGTATGACTCGGCCTGAATGGCGCTGTAGGCGTCCCGGTTGCCGGTCGGCGGGGTCGTGGTACCGCTCCCACTGCCCGTGGACTGGAGCACCTGGACGTAGTCCACCGTCATCGGGTGGTTCGGGTCGGTGGCGCTGGTGGGGCCGCCGCCGTACGCCGCCGGGAAGCCGCCGCCCATCGCCACGTTCAGGATGATGAAGAAGCCGTGGTTGGTGGCGTTGGCCCAGGTGGTCGCGTCGACCTGACTGGCGTTGACCGTGTGGAAGTTGACGCCGTCGAGATAGAAGCGGATCTGCTCGGGGCTGGTCGAGCGGTCCCACTCCATGGCGTACGTGTGGAAGCCGGCCTGGCAAGTGGTGCCGGTGCAGGCGGTGTTGCCGCCGATGCCGGTCGTCTCGTTGCAGGGGCCGCCCGGGCTGGTGCCGCAGTGCATCGTCGCCCAGTCGGTGTTGAGGCCCTGGACGTTCTCCATGATGTCCAACTCGCCCACACCGGGCCAGTTCTGGTAGTTGCCCCGGTAGGGCGCGCCCAGCATCCAGAACGCGGGCCAGTAGCCGAGCGCCGACGAGCCCGTGACGTTCGGCATCTGGATGCGGGCCTCGACCCGCAGCTTCCCGCCGGCCGGCGGCTGGAAGTCCGTGCGGTTGGTCTCGATGCGGCCCGAGGTCCAGTTGCCGGAGGAGTCCCGGCGCGGGGTGATCAACAGGTTGCCGTTGCCGTCGAGCGCCACGTTGTTGGTGGAGGAGGTCATCGACTCGACCTCGCCGGTGCCCCAGTTGGCGGCGCCGCCCGGATACGAGGTCCCGGTGTCGTACTGCCAGTTGGTGGTGGAGACGCCGGTGCCCGCGGCGCCGTTGAAGTCGTCCAGGAAGACCTGCGTCCAGCCCGTGGGGGGCGTGGGCGCGGAGGCGTCCGCGGGCAGGGTGAAGGCCGTGGCGGTGGCGATCGCCAGGCCGAGGGTGCTGAGGGCGGCGATCAAAACGCGCCGGAGGGGACGGGGTCTGCGCTGCGTGCCGGAGGTTTCACTCATGGGTGCCTCTCGGATACGGAGTGGGGGTGCGGGTGCCGCGCCTGCTGCCTGAGAGCGCTCTCACGCAGTGGGGTGCGCGGTCAATGTGCTCTCAGCCACCCCGGCCGTCAAGAGGTGAAGCCGGGAAAGTCCTTTCGCTGTGCGGGAGTTCAGGTGATGAAGGCGATGAATGCGGGTGAAAGAGGAGGTTTCCGAGCGGCCCCCCGGCGGGCGGGTCACGAGGGGCGCCGTGGGCGGACGGGCCACGCGTCGTATCGTTCGACTACGGGAACCGGGCGGTCACGGGCAGGGGCGACGACGATGGTGGCAGTGCGCATGGCGGCATCGGTGCTGGCCACGTGGGTCGCGCTGCTCGTGCTCCTGCTCGCTCCGGCCGCCCTGCCCGAGCACTGGCAGTACTACGTCCGCTCGCCGGCCGGCGTGGGACTGTGGATGCTGGCCGTGCTCGTCGCGCCCGTGGTGGTCCGCTTCGTCAAGTGGCCGTGGATCCGCTCCGCCGGCGGCAGATGATGTCGCCCAACCGGCGGGACGGGCGTTCACCCGCGGTACGGCCTCAGACCGCGCTGCCCGCCTTCCAGTCCGCCCAGGAGAGGTTCCAGCCGTTGAGGCCGTTGTCGGCCGCGACCGTCCTCTCGCCGGAGTTCTTCACGATGACGACGTCGCCGAGCATCGAGCTGTCGTAGAACTTGTAGCCCGCCACCGACGTGTTGTTCGCGCCCTTGGCGTCGTGCAGGCCGACGCAGCCGTGGCTGGTGTTCTCGTGGCCGAACACCGCGGTGGACGCCCAGTAGTTGCCGTGCACGAAGGTGCCGGAGGTGGTCAGGCGCTGGGCGTGCGGGACGTCGGAGATGTCGTACTCGTCGCCGAGCCCGACCGTCGAGGACTCCATGCGGGTCTGCTTGAACCGCTCGCTGATCACCATGATCCCGGACCAGGTGGTGTGCTGGGCGTTGCCGCCGCTGACCGGGTAGGTGGCCAGCGTCCTGCCGTCCCGCTTGACCACCATCTCCTTGCTCGACAGATCGACCGTGCTGATCTGCTCGCGGCCGATGTGGAAGGTGACGTCCTTGGACTGGATGCCGTAGATGCCGTCCTGGCCCTCGACGTCCTTGAGTCGCAGGCTGAGTGTGATCTGCGTGCCGGCCGCCCAGTACGTCTCGGGGCGGAAGTCGAGGCGGGTGTCGCTGAACCAGTGGCCGACGACCTCGACGGCGGGCTCGGCGGTGACCGTGATCGCCTTCTGGACGGCCGCCCGGTCCTTGACGGCGTGCGTGAAGTTGATCGACACGGGCATGCCGACGCCGGAGGTGGAGTTCGCCTCGGGGGTGAAGTAGCCGACGAAGGTCTCGCCGGGCGACTTGGTGGTGAAGGTCGCGGTCTTCGCGGCGGCGCCCTGCGCCTGTGCGGCGACCGTGTACTTCGTGCCCGAGTACGGGTTCTTCGTGGACGTCCACTTCGTCTTGGCGGCGTTGAAGGTCCCGGCGAGCGTGGAGCCGTCGTTGCCGGTCACCTTCACCGTGGCGAACGTGCCGTCGGTCACCGTCACCGTGACCCGGGCCGTGAAATCGGCCTTCTTCGTGCCGTCGGCCGGTGAGACCGTGACGGTCGGTGTCTTCGCGGCCTTCACCGACGCCTTCGCCGACGCACCGCCGGACGAGGCGCTCTCCGCGGCGCCCGCCGAGCCGCTGCAACCGGTCAGCACGGCCGCCGGCACCACCCCGAGCACGGTGAGGATCCCTCGCCGGGACCACCTCTCCGACGGCTTCTCGGACCGGTTGGATATGTGCGACACGCCCACGGCAGGCCTTCCTCCATATGTCGCGCACACTCCCTGGCCGTACGCGACGAGATCACCAGTGCCGTTGCATCCTGCGTCACTTCCATGGGTTGAATCTTTGAATCCCAGGGCCCCCACCTGAGATTCCTGTGAAGAGAACCTGAAAGAAGGCCTGAAACCACGGTTGTCGGAGGCTCCGCGAGTGTGAGCAGAGTATGAAGGCGCCGGCCGGTGCCCTGAGTGTCCGGTGAGATCCCCGTCCCGCCATGGCTTCCCCGCCTGTCCGGTCGGAATAGTGAGGAAGGAACTGAAGGCGGAGTTCCGCTTCGGCGGCTCCGCGGCAGACCGCGCCGGAGGTATACGTGACCGAAGTCCGCAAGCGGTCCACCACGGCGATCGTCGGAGCGGGCGCGGCAGGCACCCTGACCGCGGTCCAGCTCTGCGAGACGGCCACCCGCCGCCGGAACCCGCTCGACCTGGTGCTGGTCGACCCGGCCCCGGAAGCCGGCCGCGGCACCGCCTCCGCGACCCAGGACCCGCGCCACGCCTCAACGTCCCCGCGGGCGGCACGAGTTGCTACCCCGACGACCCCGGCCACTTCACCCGCTGGCCCTGCCGCCACGGCGAACCCACCGTCGCCGCCGCGGACTTCGCCACCCGCTACTGCTACGGCGTCTACCTCGCCGACACCCTCGCCCAGGCCGTCGTCCGTTCCCACGGCACGGTCGCCGTACGCGGCCTGCACACCCGCGCGGAGAGCTGTACCGGCACCCCGGAGGCCCGGTGGAACTCCACCTCGCCGACGGGGGACTGCTCACCGCCGACAGCGCCGTCCTCGCCACCGGCCCCGCCGCCCCCACAGCCGCCTGGGCCCCGCCCGCGCTGCGCAACTCGCCCCGCTTCGTCAACTCACCCTGGACACCGGGTGAGTCGGACGCCGTACGCGAGGACACCGCCGACCTCCTCCTCGTCGGCACCGGCCTCACCGCCGTGGACCTCGCCCTCGACCGCCCCGGACGCACCGTGCACGCCGCCTCCCGCAGCGGACTCCTGCCCCAGCCACACGCGTTGGGACCGGCCGGCCCGACGGACGCGCCCACCTGGCCGCGCGACCTGACCCTGAGCGGACTGCGCCGCACCGTCTACCGGCACGTCAGCCGCTCCGTGCGCACCCACGGCGACTGGCGGCCCGCACTAGACAGCCTGCGCCCGCACACCGCGCGCCTCTGGCGCAGCCTCACCCCCGAAGAACGCGGGGAATTCCTCGCCCACCAGAGTGCGATCTGGAACACCCACCGGCACCGCATGGCTCCCACCACCGCCGAATCGGTCACCCGCGCCCGCATTGCACGACGCCTCCAGGTGCACACCGGCACCATCGCCGAAGTCGTCGAGGACGGCGAACGGTTGGTGATCACGCTCTCCAACGGCCGGACACTGCACGTCGGTTGGGGCATCGACTGCACCGGGCCGGGGCAGCGGCTCGAAGACCCGCTGTGGCGCGGCCTGTTCGCGGCCGGCATGGCGGTGCCGGGGCCGCTCGGCATGGGCGTCGCCACCCGCGACGGACGCCTCCTCGACGCCCAGGGCCGTTGCGCACGCCCCCTGTTCACCCTCGGCGCCCCACGGCGCGGCGAACTGTGGGAGACCACCGCGATCCCCGAGATCCGCGTCCAGGCCGCCGCCCTGGCCCGGCAACTGTTCGCCCATTACCTTCTTCGTAGAGCCCGGTTCGCCGCACCGCCCGCCGCAGGCCCGTCGACGGACTCGGACTCCCGCTCTCCACCCACGCCGAGGCCGCCACCGGCTACCGCAGCGGACTCGACCGGGTCCTCGAAGTACGCGCCGGGGCCGAGGACGCCTTCGCCCGCGCGATCGCCCTGGACCCCGGATTCGCCCTGGGCCACGCGGCGTTGGCCCTCCTCGGCCACGAGTGCGGGGCCGCCGTCGACGTACCCCGCGCCCTTGCCGACGCCCGGCGCTGCGCCCACGAACGGGCCGGCGAGCGGGAGCGGTCCTTCGTGGACGTGATCACCCGCCGCGTCCAATCCGCCGGCGGGGACCGCGCGTTGATACGGCACCTCGACGTCCACCCCGTCGACGCGCTCGCCCTCGCCGCCGCCGTACCCACCACCGCCTTCTCCGGGGCCACCGACCTCGACGACGACTACGCGCTCCGCCTCGTCGAGCGAACCTCTCCCGCCTACGACGGCCACTGGTTCCACACCTCGCTGCTCGCGTTCCTGCGCCAGGCGGGGGAGGAATCCCCGCCGCCGGCAAGGGTGTTGGGAGCCGGCGTCAGCGGCTGCCCCGCCCTGTTCGCAGCAGGGCGGCGCCGAGCGGGGTCAGGGTGTGCAGGACCGTGTTGGCGTGGCGGTGGCTGGTGATCAGGCCCGCGTCGCGCAGGACGGCCGTGTGATGGCTGGCCGTCGTGGGTGTCACACCGGCCCGGCGGGCGGCCTCGGTGGTGGTGGAGCCGGTGGCGCTGGCTCTCAGGATCGCGGCGCGGGTAGGGCCGAGGAGCACGTTCAGAGGTGGGGAGTCGGTCTGCGATGCCGTCTCCGGCAGGTGGTGGAGGGGGTAGAGCAGAACGGGCGGGAGTCCGGGGTCGGCCAGGGCGACGGGAGTGTGCCAGCAGAAGTGGGAGGGGATCAGGAGGAGCCCCTGCCCGGCGAGGTGGACGTCGCGGTGGTCCGGATACGGATCGATCTCCAGGACCGGAGACCGCCAGCGGACCGTGGGGCTCAGTCCGTTGAGCATCCCCTCGGTCCCGGCGCGGAACAAGGTGTGGGCGTGCCGGGTCCGCTCGGCGTGCAGACGTTCCTGGATGGCCTCCTCGTGAGGGGCGATCACGGCACGGTGGTAGGCGCGCAGGGCGCCCACGAGCTGTTCGCGCATGTCCCGCTCGGTGAGCCGGCCCGCCCAGGCCGGGGCACCGACGGTCCGGGTGAGCACGCCGACCTCGCTCGCGACCCGCTCGTACGGTGTCGCCAGAACGGCCTCAAGATACGACTGGGTCGTTCTCTACAGCGGTGCGAACTACGGCGGTACCACCTGCTACTTCATCGCACAGCACGGCGGTACCTGGTCGAGCCTCAACTTCAAGCTCCGCTCGCACCGCTGGTCGTCCATCTGCTGATCGGCGGATGACGGATCGGCGGGCCCCGCAGCGCCGGGACCGGCCGACCCGTACCGCTCGCGGTGGGTTCGTCTGGGCGGCCCCGGTGTCACCAGCCCCGTCTTGTACGCGCAGATCACCGTCTGCACCCGGTCCCGCAGCCCCAACTTGCCCAGCACATTGCTGACATGGGTCTTCACGGTGTGCTCGCTGACGAACAGCGTCCTCGCGATCTCGGCGTTGGACAGGCCCCGGGCCGGCAGCCGCAGCGTCTCCTCCTCGCGGGCGGTCAGGACCTCCAGGCGGCGGGGCGCGACCTCGGTGACGGCCTCGGCGCGGCGGCGCCGCACGATGTCCGCGACCAGCCGCCGGGTCACCGTCGGCGCGAGCAGCGAGTCGCCGGCCGCGACCACCCGGACCGCGTGCACGAGGTCGTCACGCCGGACGCCCTTCAGAAGGAAGCCGCCGGCGCCCGCGTACAGCGCCTCGTACACGTACTCGTCCAGGTCGAAGGTGGTCAGCATGACGACCTTGCTCCAGGATCATGCTGAACCCGCTGCGCACCAGTTCCTGGTCGTCGGCCACCACCACCCGGATGCTCACCCCAGCGCCGCCTGCCGGTCGGTGGCGACGGGCAGGCGTACGACGACCCGGAAGCCGCCGTCGGGTCCGCGCCCGGTCCCCGCGGTACCCCCGCAGGCGGCCGCCCGCTTCCGCAGTCCGATCAGCCCGTGCCCGCCTGCGGTCCCCGCGGGCCCCCTTCCGGCGTCTGCCACCGTCAGCACCAACTCGTCCTCCGTCCCGTCGAGTCCGACCGTGGCGGCGGAGGCGTGCGCATGCTTCACGGTGTTGGTGAGCGCCTCCTGCACGATGCGACGGACGGCGACCTCGGTGTCCGGGGGCAGCGGGCGAGGATCTCCGACGGCTCTCAACTCGACGCGCAGACCGCCGATTCGCCGACCTGGCGCACCAGACCGGGCAGCGCGGCGACCCCCGGCTGCGGCCGGTGCTCCGAACTCCCTTCCCGCTGCTCCTCCTTGAGCGCCCCGAGGACGCGCCGGAGCTGGGCCATCGCATCGCGTCCGGCATCCGCGATCGCGTCGAACGCGGCCTCGGCCCGCTCGGGATCACTGCGGACGACCACCGGACCGGCCTCCGCCTGCACCACCATCAGGCTCACCGCGTGCGCCAGGACGTCGTGCATGTCCCGCGCGATCCGGGCCCGTTCCTGCGCCATGGCCCGCGCGGTGTCGGCGGCCCGCTCGCGTTCCAGGCGCCGGGCGCGGTCCTCCAGGGCGGCGGTGTGGGCGCGCTGGACCCGGGCGGGGCTGCCCAAGCCGTAGGCGCACAGCAGGCTCAGCAGATGGAAGGCGTACTCGAAGGGCTGGGCGTGCTCCTTGCGCTGCATGACCAGCGACACGCCGGTCAGCCAACCGGCGGGCATCAGCCGCCGCTGCCAGGGAAGGCACCGCGCTGGGACGGTGTACAGGACGACGAGACCGCCGTACATCACGTCCGGCGGCGGGGAGCGGTACACCGCCATCGCGGGCGAGGCCGCCGACACCGCCCACGCCGTCGCGAACGGTGCCGCCCGCCGCCACACCAGCGGCACCGCCGTACCGGCCCCGAGGAGCCAGCCCTGCCAGCTGAGCGGGTCACCGCCCTCGTCGGGGAAGAGCCACTGCAACGACACCGCGAACAGGACCAGCGCGGCGAGCGCGGAGTCGACGGCGTACGGATTGGCGGTCCTGAGCCGGGCGACGACCGTCGCGAACCAGTGCTGAACACGCATGAGCGGCTCCTCGGGGCAAGGGCCGTTCCAGTATCGCGACGTCACACCGGCATGGCCTCGCCGGTGAGAGGGATATCCGTGCCGGGCACGGTGGACCCCGTCACGGCTCCGGCCGCCACCCCAGCGCCCGCGAGATCCCGCGCGCCGCGAGCCGTACCGCCGGGATCAACGCCGGTACCTGGGCGTCCACTTGCGGCACGACGACCGACACGGCCGCCACCACCGCACCGCCCGGCCCGCGCACCGGGGCGGCCACCGACAGCGCGTCGTCCGTGACCTGACGGTCACTCACTGCCACGCCGGCGCGCCGCACTTCGGCCAGCACCCGCCGCAGCCGTACCGGATCGGTGATCGTGTACGGCGTGAAGGACGCCAACGGGCCCGCGCAGTAGGCCTCTTGGAGATCGGGTTCGTCGTGGGCCAGCAGGGCGAGGCCGACGCCGGTGGCGTGCAGCGGCCATCGGGCGCCCACCCGGATGTGCACGCCGACCGCCGAACGGCCCGAGATCCACTCGGTGTAGACGACCTCCGTGCCGTCCCGCACCGCCAACTGCACGTTCTCGTGCGTCGATTCGTACAGGTCCTCCAGGTAGGGCAGGGCCAGTTGACGCAGGGCGAGGCCGCGGGGCGCGAGCACCGCGATCTCCCACAGCCGCAGTCCCACGTGGTAGACGCCGGACGCGTCCCGCTCCAGCGCGCCCCACTCGGTGAGGGCGCCCGCGAGCCGGTGCGCGGTGGTCAGGGTGAGTCCGGCCCGGCGGCCGATGTCGGACAGGGACAGGGCCGTGTGCTCGTGGTCGAAGGCGGCGAGCACGGCGAGCAGCCGGTCGGGAGCGGAGCGGGCGGTCGTCTTCGACCGGGTGGTGGTCATCGCCGCACCTCCTTGTCCGGCGTCAGGCGAGTCCGTCCTCGGCGACCCGCTGCAACAACGTGTGCAGGGTCTCCCGCTGGGTCGCGTCCAGCGGGTCGAGCAGTTCGTTCGTCACCCGCAGGCCGGCCTCGTCCGTGTCGCGCAGGAAGCCGCGGCCGTCCTCCGTCAGCACCACGATGCGGCTTCGCCGGTCGTCGGGGGAAGGGCGCCGCTCGGCGAATCCCAGCTTCTCCAGGTCGTCGACCAGTCCGACGATCGCGCTCGGGTCGTAGCCCAGCCGCGTGCTCAGCTCGCGCTGGAGGGCGCCCTCGGACGTGGCCAGGAAGCGGAGCAGCGCGTAGTGGCGCAGGCGCAGGCCCGACTCCTGGAGGAACGTGTTGAAGAGCTGGCCGGAGCGCAGGCCCAGCCGGTACAGGAGGTAACCGGTGTCCGCGTGCAGCCCGCGCATCCACGGCTCGTGCGCGTCGATCGGGGGGTTCGCGGCGTGCTGCTGGCGGGCGATGGCGGGCTCCCTGGGTCGAGGCCCCGGGTGGGGCGTGCGGTGGTTCGGGGTCAGTGTGACGCACCTGGTCCGTCGGCAACAACTATTGACGTCAACAATTATTGCTCTTAGCTTCGATCTCGAAGCCGCACCGGTGCGTCAGCAGCCGCATCGCGGTGCACCGCCTTGTGAAGGGACTCGCTCGTGCCCAGCATCGATCTGACCGGCAAGGTCGCCGTCGTCACCGGCAGTGGCCGGGGCCTCGGTCTCGCCTACGCCCGGGCCCTGGCCGCCCACGGCGCGTCCGTGGTCGTCAACGACATCGACGAGGCGGTGGCCGACCAGGCCGTGAAATCGATCGCCGAGGCGGGCGGCACCGCCGTCGCCGAGGTGGTCCCGGTCGGTACGACCGAGGCCGCCGAACGGCTGGTCGACCGTGCCGTCGAGGAGTTCGGGCGGCTCGACGTCCTGGTCACCAACGCCGGCATCCTGCGCGACAAGGTGCTGTGGAAGATGACCGACGAGGACTTCGACGCGGTGATCACCACCCACCTCAAGGGCACCTTCACCTGCGCCCGCGCCGCCGCCGTACAGATGCGCGAACAGGGCGAGGGCGGCAGCCTGATCCTGGTCGGCTCGCCCGCCGGCCAGCGCGGCAACTTCGGCCAGACGAACTACTCCGCCGCCAAGGCGGGCATCGCCGCCTTCGCCCGCACCTGGTCGATGGAACTGGGCCGCGCCGGCATCACCGTCAACGCGATCGTGCCGGTCGCCGCGACCGCGATGACCGAGACGATCCCCGCGTTCGCCCCGTACGTCGAGGCCATGAAGAACGGCGAGGCACTGCCCGACTTCCTCCGCAAGGGCGAGGGCTTCGGCACCCCCGAGGACTGCGCCGCCCTCGTCCCCTTCCTCGCCTCCGACGCCGCGCGCTCCATCACCGGCCAGGCCATCGGTATCGGCGGCGACAAGGTGGCACTCTGGTCCCACCCGCAGGAGATCAGCACGGCCTACGCCGACGGCGGCTGGACCCCCGACACCCTCGCCGCCGCCTTCCCCACCTCGGTCGGCGCCGAACTCCAGTCGGTCGGCATCCCCGCACCGAAGCTGCCGGAGGCGTGATGGCTTCCCCCATGAACATCGACGAACTCGTCGCGATCGACGTCCACACCCACGCGGAGGTGTCCTCCAAGGGCCACTCCTCCCTGGACGACGATCTCCACGACGCCTCCTCCGCCTACTTCAAGGTCGAGGGCAAGCGGAAGCCCACCCTGGAGGAGACCGCCGCGTACTACCGCGAGCGGAAGATGGCCGCCGTCGTCTTCACGGTCGACGCCGAGTCCGCGACCGGCACCGAACCCGTCCCGAACGAGGAGGTCGCCGAGGCCGCCGCCGCCAACGCCGACGTCCTCGTCCCCTTCGCGTCCATCGACCCGTTCCGGGGCCGGGCGGGCGTGAAGCAGGCCCGGCGGCTGGTCGAGGAGTACGGCGTCAAGGGCTTCAAGTTCCACCCCAACATCCAGGGCTTCTTCCCCAACGACCGGGCCGTGGCCTACGACCTGTACGAGGTCATCGAGGAGACGGGCGCCATCGCCCTCTTCCACACCGGCCAGACGGGCATCGGCGCGGGCGTGCCGGGCGGGGGCGGCATCCGCCTCAAGTACTCCAACCCCCTGCACGTGGACGACGTCGCCGCGGACTTCCCGCACCTCAGGATCATCCTGGCGCATCCGTCCTTCCCCTGGCAGGACGAGGCCCTCGCCGTCGCCACCCACAAGCCGGGCGTCCACATCGACCTCTCCGGCTGGTCGCCGAAGTACTTCCCGCCGCAGCTCGTGCAGTACGCGAACACCCTGCTCAAGGACAAGGTCCTCTTCGGCTCCGACTACCCCGTCCTCACCCCGGACCGCTGGCTCGCCGACTTCGAGAAGCTGCCCATCAAGGACGAGGTCAGACCGAAGATCCTCAAGGACAACGCCGCCCGCCTGCTCGGGCTGACGTAAGGGGCACCGGATGCGCAACGAGGGACTGGGGTCATGGCCCGCACGCCGGGCCCGCAAGACCCCGCACCGCACGGCACTGGTACACGGTGGTTCGCCGACGGACTACAGCACACTGCATACACGAACCACCCGCCTCGCCCACGCCCTGCGCACCCGGGGCGTCCGCCGCGGCGACCGCATCGCCTACCTCGGCCCCAACCACCCCTCCTACCTGGAGACCCTGTTCGCCGCCGGCATCCTCGGCGCGGTCTTCGTTCCCCTCAACACCCGCCTCACCGCCCCCGAGATCGCCTACCAACTCGCCGACTCCGGTGCCCGGATGCTCGTCCACGGCCCGACGCACACCGCCCTCGTCGCCGGCCTTCCGGGCAGCACCGACGTACGCACCTTCGTCGAAGTCGGCCCCGAATACGAGGAGTTGCTCGGCGCGGCATCCGCCGAGCCCATCGACGAGCCCGTCACCGCCGACGACACCTGCATCATCATGTACACCTCGGGCACGACCGGCCGCCCCAAGGGCGCCATGCTCACGCACGGCAACCTGACCTGGAACGCGCTCAACGTCCTCGTCGACACCGACCTGATCGCCGACGAACGTGCCCTGGTCTCCGCCCCGTTGTTCCACACGGCGGGCCTCAACATGCTCACCCTGCCTGTGCTGCTCAAGGGCGGAACCTGCGTCCTGGTCGAGTCCTTCGACCCGGACGCCACCTTCGACCTCGTCGAACGGCACCGGATCACCTTCATGTTCGGGGTGCCGACGATGTTCGACCAGATCGCCCGGCACCCCCGCTGGGCCGACGCCGACCTGTCCTCGCTGCGCATCCTCACCTGCGGCGGTTCCCCGGTCCCGTCCCCGCTGATCGCCGCGTACCAGGAGCGGGGTCTGACCTTCCTCCAGGGCTACGGCATGACGGAGGCCTCGCCCGGAACCCTGTTCCTGGACGCCGAACACGCGGTGAGCAAGGCGGGTTCGGCGGGCGTGCCGCACTTCTTCAGCGATGTACGGGTCGTACGGCCGGACCTCACCCCCACCGACGTCGGCGAGACCGGCGAGGTCGTGGTGCGCGGACCGCATGTCATGCCCGGCTACTGGGGGCTGCCCGAGGAGACGGCCGCGGTCTTCGCCGACGGCTGGTTCCGCAGCGGGGACGCGGCCCGGACCGACGAAGACGGATACGTGTACATCGTCGACCGTATGAAGGACATGATCATCTCCGGTGGGGAGAACATCTACCCCGCGGAGATCGAGGACCTGCTCCTGGCCCACCCCGACGTCGTCGAGTGCGCGGTCATCGGGGTCGCGGACGACAAGTGGGGCGAGGTGCCGCGGGCGGTCGTCGTACCCCGGGAAGGCGCCTCGCTGGACCCCGACGACGTACTGGCCTCGCTGGCCGGCCGCCTGGCCAAGTACAAGATCCCCAAGTCGGTGGTGGTCGCGGACGAACTCCCGCGCACCGCCTCGGGGAAGCTCCTCAAGTCCCGGGTGCGCAAGCGCTTCGGCACCAACTCTTAAGTAAGGAAAGCGACATGGGCATCACCGTCAACGGCCTCGACGAACTCAAGAAGCTCGCCGGCAGCGACCTGGGCACCAGTGAGTGGATCGAGGTCACCCAAGAGCGCATCAACACGTTCGCCGACGCGACGGGCGACCACCAGTGGATCCACGTCGACCCGGACAGGGCCGCGGCCGGCCCCTTCGGCGCGCCCATCGCGCACGGCTATCTGACCCTCTCCCTCTTCATCCCGCTCTTCACCGAACTGCTCGACGTCGAGGGCGTCTCCACAAAGGTCAACTACGGCCTGAACAAGGTGCGTTTCCCCGCACCGGTCACGGTCGGCTCGCGGATCCGGCTCGCCGCGAGGCTCGCGTCGGTGGAGGACGTGCCGGGCGGGGTGCAGATCGCCGTCGACGGCACGATAGAGATCGACGGCGGGCCGAAGCCCGCCGCCGTTTTGCAGAGCCTCTCGCGGTTCTACGCCTGAGCGACCCGCGCCGCTGCCACAGCTACTGCTGCTTGTACGAGTAGACGCTGGTCGACACCACGCACACGCCCGGCTGCACGACCTCGGCCCGCAACGTCCCGCTGTTCACGTCGTAGTCGACGCCCTCGGCCTCGAACGTGCCCGTGCAGATGCTGCGTTGGGGCAGCGCGAACAGGCTCGTCACCGTACCGGTGATCGGTTGGCCGTCCAGCTTGTGCGGCAGGTCGACCTGGAGGAGGGGGCGGATCTCGGGGAACTTGGTCCCCGACGCGTCGTCCGAGACGCACACCAGGCGGGTGTCCGTCACGAAGTCGCAGCCCTGGATGTCGTTCACCGTCCTGTCCAGGGTGATCTGCCCGGCCTGCGGCAGCGTTCCGCCCGTCGCCGGAGTCGACGGATTGAGCAGGGGAGTGGGGAAGACCTGGAGTCTGGACTGGTCGCCCCACTCGCCCGACACCATCCACTGCGTGTCGGGCGAGATGGCGTCGAACGAGTTGTTGATCTTCTCGCCCGAGTCGAGCGGGTGGACGTACGTATAGCGCGTCCCGGACGGCGTGGTGACCGCGAACATCTTGGACGTGCCCGTGTCGGCGGCCTGGTAGGCGTCGAAGACGTAGCCGTTCGCGATGTCGGGGTCACCGATGTGGTTCCAGCCCTGGGCGCGCAGATCCAGCGGGATGGACGCCAGCCCGCGGTACAGCAGCGAGCCGTCCGCGCGACTGGCCACGCCCTCGCCGCCGCCGAGGCTGTCGGTGTAGGCCGTGCCGGTCTCCGTCCAGGTGGTGGCGGCAGCGGCCGAGGAGGTGCTCACGCCGAGCGTGAGAGAACCCAATAAGGCAGCAAGGACAGTGAGTTGACGCTTCATCAGTTACCTGTCAGGTCGACGAAGATGGGGTTGGAATAGAACCATGTGTCGGCCCACGGGTCACCGTTTCCGGGCTCGTGGGGGACCGGGCCGTGCGGATCGACGGAGGCGCCGAGGTAGCCCGCGCCGTGCCGCTTGCCGTCGCTGCCGCGCAGCCGCAGGTAGAAGGGCTCGTCCCCGGCGGTCACCGGGATGCGCAGGGTGTACGTCCCCGTGCGGCCGCTCACGTCGGTGGTGCGAACGACTTTTGTGTCCGGAGCCCGCCACGCGTCCTGGTCGGACACCGCACCGCGCACCGCGCCCCGGATCACGTCCACGTGCGCCAACTCAGGCAGGATTCCCTGGGCGTTGGGCCGCGAGGCGGTCGTCACGGTGACGCTCAGCGTGAGCCGGTCGCCCTTGCGGACCCGCAGCCGGCCGCCCAGCGTGACGCCCCGGCCGGAGTCGCAGTCCCGCTTCAGGCGCACGTCCAGCCCGTCCAGCAGATGCCCGTGGTCGACCCAGACCCGGCCCGCGCGCATCCCCGCCATCACCGCGCCGTACCCGTAACGGGTCACACCCACATGCGTGCGGCTGAACTCGCCGGGCCAGAAGTCGCTGCCGGGCTGCGGGGTGCCGGTCTGCACCGGGTCGGGCAGCTTCCCGGTGTTGTCGAAGTTCTGCCCCTCGGGCCAGGCGCCGTTGGCCCAAGTGTCGTAGACCGTACGGTGGTTGTCGGAGTTCGTGGTGATCGAGAACAGCCGGCCCTCGGCCAGCATCGAGTCCCACAGCCCGCCGACGGTCGCCGTCGCCCAGTCGAAACCGCCGTACGTCACATAGGCGTCCGCCGGATACCCCGCCCAGGACTGCGCCGACGGCTTGTTCTCGTACTCGCCCCGGATCGACGTCGCGCCGCGCCAGCCGGGGAGCGCTGCGCCCTGGGCGCCGGGCGCACCCTCCATGCCGATCATGATCTCGGGGGCCGCGTCCCGCCAGGCCCGCATCTCGTGCGGGGAGTCGATGCCGAGACGCAGCGGGTGGTTGGCGAGGACGAGAACGTCGTCGACATAGCCCGAACGGCGCTGCTCCGTCAGCCACTTGATGGCCTTCACCGCGTGCGCCTCGTTGCGGGCGGTGTCCGTGGCGCCGGCCGAGCCTTCCGTGTAGCCCAACAGCTTGCCGTCGTAGGCGAGTTCGAACTGCGTGAGCAGATCCACCTCGTGGCGCCCGGGCGCGGCGAACACCGTGCAGTGCTCGGCGGCCGGGATGTACCACTCCAGGCCCTGGAAGATCAGCTGACGCGGGTTCTCGGCGCGCGCCTTGAGGATCTCGGCGTGCTCCAACTTCGCGCCGTAGTCGGCGTGTCCGAAGTTGGAGTGCTCGTTGAACACCATCCAGTCGAGGCCGTACTGCGCGGCGGCCTTCGCCTGCTGGGAGAACGTGTACTTGGCGTCGTGGCTGTACACGGAGTGCACATGGTGGTCGCCGACGAGGTAGGCGAGGCGCGGATCGTTGCCGCCGTAGCCCCTACCGGCCGCCACCGCGGGTGTGGCGAGCGGCCCTGCGCCGAGGGTGAACGCGGCGCCGAACAGGCCCGCGCGGCGCAGGAGTTGACGTCGTGAGATGCCCTGGGCGTCGAGGGCGGCAGGGGAGACGGACGGGTCGGCCCAGGTGGGCAGCTGCTGCTCGGTCATGGTCTTCGGGAGTCCTCTGGAGGGCTGTCAGTGGGTCATGAAGGAGGTCACGGGCAGTGCCCGCGAGACGATCCGGACGTCGCCGAGGCGGCCGTGCAGGATCTGGTCGATCTTGTCCGCGTACTCGTATCCGCCGAGCAGCCAGGGCAGGCCGACCGAGGTGAGGCCCACGGCGGCCGCCTTCGGATTGCGCACGACAGGGCAGCCGTCGACGAACAGCGTGGTGTGCCTGCCGTCGTTGACGACGGCGAGGTGGCACCAGGTCTCCAGCGGGGTCTCCTGGCCCCAGTTGCTGGCTATGCCCTCCTGGCTGAGCGGGCGTACCGCCCACTGCGGCTCGCGGTCGTTGGACAGGGAGAGCGTGGCGAGGGGCTCGTCCGGGTCGTCCGCGGTCTTGCCCGCTGCGCCCCCGGTACCGGTCCGGCTCACCAGCCCCGACCAGGCGTTGTGGTCGGGGTCCCAGTCGGCGGGCAGCCGGAAGAACGCCTCGATCGTGTAACCGCGCTCGAACGTCGCGGAGTTGAGGGGCGCGCGGTCGACAGTGCGCAGGTACGCGCCCTTCAGCGGCGACTTGTAACCCGTGAACTCCAGGCTGCCGTGGCCCGGTTGGTCGGGGTGGTGGTCGGCCGACCAGCCGAGGGTGCCGCCGTTCACGGAGACCACGGTGAGGTCGTTGCCACGGCCGGACAGGTCACGGACCGTGCCCGAGACCGCGGACTCGAAGCGCCAGTAGGCGGCCGTGCCCGGGATCACGATCTTCGACGCGGGGCGAGCCGGACGGACCGGCACCGGGTCGAAGCCGGCGAAGCGGTCGGCGAAGTCGACGCCGACGGAGAACCGGTCGGCGTCGCCGCTGAGTTCGATCTCCTGCCGCTCCAGCTCGTTGAGGCCCTTCGCGGCCCGGCCCAGGATCCACGGCGACACCGTCTCGACGTCGATGACGTCGCGGTCCAGGTCGAAGTGGTAGAGACGGATCATCGCCGCGCCGCCGAAGTAGCGGTTCTGATAGTTCGTCAGGTGCAGGTGGACGTCGTTGCCGGCCGCGTTCTTGCGCGTCGCCCGGCCCGCCGGCCAGTAGTGGCCGTTCAGGGTCAGGAAGATCTGGTCGTGGTCCTCGATCAGCTGGTCCCACAGCTGCTGCCCGTAGTCCGACAACGTGTCGTCGTCCACGACCAGTTCGTGGGTGGTCAGGACGACCGGCGTCTTCGGATGCCGCGCGATGACGTCCTTCGCCCACGCGTAGCCCTTGGCCGAAAGCCGCCAGTCCAGCGCCAGCACGAGCCACTCCCGCCCGGCCGCCCTGAACACGTGGTACGTGTTGTAGCCGTCCGAAGAGGCCCCGCCGAACGTGGACTTGCTCCTGAACCGCTGCGGGCCGAACGTGTCCAGGTAGGGAGACGCCCCGCGCTGGTCGTCCGTCGACGACTTGATGTCGTGGTTGCCCGCCAGCACGCTGTAGCCGACGCCCCGCCGGTCCAGCAGCCCGAACGCCTCCCCGATGGCGGCGAATTCGGCCACGGCCCCGTTCTGCGTCAGGTCGCCCAGGTGGGACAGGAAGACGATGTTGTCGTCCTTGCCGTGCTCCAGGAGATAGCGCAGCGAGGCCTCGATCGGCGTCTTGTCGATGCTCGGCCCGTCGAAGAGGTACTGGGTGTCCGGCATCACGGCGAGCGTGAAACGGCGGCTCTCGGTGTCGGGCCGCCAACTCGCCTTCGTGGACGCCGAGATCGGGTCCGCCCCGGCGACGCCCGGCAGCGCGACACCGGCCGTGGCGGCGGCACCGAGCAGCGCGGTGGCCCGCAGGAAGTTGCGCCGTCCGGCGCCGGCCTGGGCGCTCTCGCACTGCTCGTGCTCGTGCTCGTGGTCATGCGAAGTACACACGTGTGCTCCGTGGGTAAGTGCTCGTGAAAGCTGGGGAGTTCGGAGCCGGGAAGTTCCGAACCGGTGGGTTCAGAGAACGCGCAGGGTCCAGCTCCAGCGATGGACACCCGGTGCGACGAGGTACTGCGGTGTGGTGTCGGGGCCGCACGAGGCCGTGCCCAACCCCCGGTGCGCCGCGTCGAGATGCACCACACAGGACGCGCGCGGCACCAGCTCGTCGTGATGCCGTACGGCGGTCAGATCCTCGGCGCGATGGCGGGTCACCGAGACCTGGCGGGGCTCGTCGAGTTCGACCGCGAGACCGGTGGCGTCCGGTGCCGACAGCGTGAACCGCCGTACCCCGTTACGGCCGCCGCTCTCCTGCGGGCGGAGATACGGGGTGAACAACTCGTCGACGGGGACCGAGTGGTGGCCCACGGGCGCGCCCGCGCTGCGGTCGGGGTACGACTCCCACGGACCCCGGCCGAACCACTCCAGCAGATCAAGACCCGGCACCGTCTCGAACACGGTGCCCACCCGGGCCACGTCGACGAACTCCTCGGGCAGTTCGGCCGACTCCTCGACCCGGACCCCGCCCTCGAGAGGGGTGAACACCTGACAGTGCCGGACCACCCCCGTGGCACCCGCGTACTCGGCGACCGCCGTCACCCGCTCGCCGTCACGCCGCACCGAGACGACCTTGCGGACCAGCGAATCCAGCCCCCAGGCCCGCCAGCGCGCCGCCATCCCGCCCAACTCGTCGTTGTCGGTGGGCGCCCGCCACAGGGACAGCGTCGGCGCGACCGTCAGCAGCGGGTGGATCAGGAGACCCTCGCCGTCGACCTCGACCCGGCCGCCGCCCGCCGTATGCCCGGCCACGGGTTCCGCCGCCCGCAGCCGTACCTGGGGCGCGCACACCTCCGTGCCGCGCGGCACCCACACCTGGTCCTCGGCCGTGGTCACCCGCAGCGTCAGCCAGGCCTCGCCGCCGTCCTCCGGCAGTTCGAACGGCAGCGGTACGGCCGCCGTCCCGCCCGGGCACAGCGCCGGCAGCTCGGCCGGAGCGGTCAGCGTACGGCCGTCCGCGAGCGCCAACTCCCAAGTCCCGGCGAGCCATTCGAGGCCCCGGAAATGCTGGTGGTTGCCGAGGACGATGCCCTCGTGACGGAAGCACTCGATGCGCACCGGCGCCGCGATCTCCCGGTGCTCGAACATCACCGGCTTGGGCGTGCGGTCGGGAAACACCACGCCGTCCGCGATGAACGCGCCGTCGTGGATCTCCTCGCCGAAGTCACCGCCGTACGCCCAGCGTCGGCCGGGCGCGGCGACACCGTTGTCATGGAGTCCGGCGCCCGCGCGGCCGGTGGGTCTTCCGTCGCTCACACGCTGCAGGATTCCGTGGTCCCAGAACTCCCAGATGAAGCCGCCCTGAAGACCCGGGGTCGACTCGATGGCAGCCCAGTGGTCCGCGAGGGTCCCGTTGCTGTTGCCCATCGCGTGCGAGTACTCGCACTGGATCAACGGCTTGGTCTGCTCGCCGGACAGCGCGTGCGCGACACAGTCCTCCAGCGGCGCGTACATCGGGCACGCGATGTCGGAGGCCAGGTCCGGGTCGGCCCAGCCGCGCTTGGCCGCGCCTTCGTACTGGATCGGTCTGGTGGGGTCGTGCCGGCGGACCCAGCCGGCCGCCGCGTCGTGGTTGGCGCCGTAGTCGGACTCGTTGCCGAGCGACCAGATGATGACGGAGGGGTGGTTCTTGTCCCGCAGCACCATCCGCGAGACGCGGTCCACGAAGGCGTTCAGATAGCGCGGGTCGTCGGCGATCTCGTGCGCGTGGTCGTGCGACTCGATGTCCGCCTCGTCGACGACGTAGAAGCCCAGCTCGTCGGCGAGGTCGTAGAGCGCCGGGTCGTTCGGGTAGTGCGAGGTGCGGACCGCGTTGAATCCGAACCGCTTCAGCAGCACCAGATCCGCGCGCATGTCGTCGTGCGACACCGTGCGGCCGGTCAGCGGATGGAAGTCGTGCCGGTTGACGCCCCGGACGAACACCCGCTCGCCGTTGACGAGCAGATCCCGCCCGACGATCTCCACGTCCCGGAAACCGATCCGCCGGTACGACGTGTCGGCGACCGTTCCGTCGGCCCGGTGCAGCCGGACCGTCAGGCCGTACAACTCGGGTGTCTCGGCGTTCCAGGTGCGCACCTCGGGGACGGTGGCCCGGATGCGGGCCTCGCCGAGGAAGTCGGAGACGCGGTCGTCCTCCGTGTTGAAACGGTCGAACTCCCTGTCCTGGGAGAGGAGTCGACCGTCCACCTCGCCGCTGATCCACCATCCGGCGGGCAGCGTTCCGCCCGCGTCCCGCACCTGGCAGTCGACCTGGAGCCCCCCGTCGAAGCGCGCCCGCACGGTCACGTCCGCGAGATACAGCGGGTCGGTCGCGTACAGCAGCACCGACCGGGTGACGCCCCCGTGCCACCACTGGTCCTGGTCCTCGATGTGCGAGGCGTCCGACCACTTGACCACGGTCAGCCGTACGGTGACCTGCTCCCCGGGGCGTACGACGTCCGAGAGGTCGAAGTCGGCGGCGAGGTGGGAGTCCTTGGAGACACCGACGGGCCGCCCGTCCACGTGCACGAGCAGCACGCTCTCGGCTGCCCCGACCTGGAGCACGATGCGCCGGCCGGCCCATTCGGCCGGGACGTCGATCTCACGCTCGTAGACACCCGTCGGATTGTCGGCGGGCGACAGTGGAGGGAATTCTGCATACGGCATACGGACGTTCGTGTACTGCGGAAGGTCGTCCGTGTCCTGCATGGTCCATACACCCGGCACGTATGCGGACGACCAGGTGTCCGCGAGCGGAGCGTCCGGCGCCGGCAGCAGCTGGAAGCGCCAGTCCCCGTCGAGGGACACGGCACCCGCGCGGCGGTCGACGGCCGACATGGGCAACCGCCCCCAGGAGGTCACCTCGGGTGACTCCCAGGGGCGGAGCGCGAGGAGCGGGTCGGTCATCAGCGGATGGCTCCCTTGCCGAGGTCGCCGATGATCTGCTTGGCGCCGACCGCGAACACGATCAGCAGGGGGACCAGGGCGAGCAGCGCGCCGGTCATGACCATTCCGTAGTCGGTGGTGCCGTGCGTGCCGTTGAGCTGGGACAGCGCGACCTGGAGGGTGACGTTGTCGGGGTTGGTGAGGGCGATCAGGGGCCAGGCGTAGTCGTTCCACTGGCCCATGAAGGTGAAGATGCCGAGGAAGGCCAGGCCCGGGCGGACCACCGGGAGGGCCACGTGCCAGTACTGGCGCAGGAAGCTCGCGCCGTCGATGCGGGAGGCGTCGAGGAGTTCGTCGTGGATCGCGCTCTTCATGTACTGGCGCATCCAGAAGATGCCGAACGCGTTGGCCGCCGCCGGCACGATCAGCGCGGTCATCGAACCGATCCAGCCCAGCTTCGCCATGATCACGAACTGCGGGATGGCCGCCAACTGCGCCGGCACCATGAAGATGACCATCAGCAGGGCGAACAGCACGTTCTTGCCGGGGAAGTGGAACTTGGCGAAGACGAACGCGGCCAGCGAGTCGAAGAACAGGACCAGAAAGGTCACCGACCCCGCCACGAGTACCGAGTTGAACATCGAGCCGAAGAAGTCGATGTTGTCGAAGAGGCTGCGGACGTTCTCCAGGAAGTGCGAGCCCGGCAGCAGCTTCGGCGGGTAGGAGAAGATCTCCGACGTGGTGTGCGTCGACATGATCACGGCCCAGTAGAACGGGAAGGCCGAGAGCAACACGCCCAGGATCAGGGAGACATGGAGTGCGATGCCGCGGCTCCGGGTGCCCCGGATGGCCTTCGGTCGCCGTGTGCCTTGAAGGAATGCCATGGTGACCGGACTCCCTAGTCTTCGCCCCGGCGCTGCACCAGGCGCCAGTTGACGATGGAGAAGATGATGACGACGAGGAAGATGCCCCAGGCCACGGCGGCGCCGTAACCGAAGTCGTTGTTGTCGAAGGTCTGTTGGAAGAAGTACAGGACCATCGTCTGGCCGGAGTGGCCCGGACCGCCCGCGAACGTCGAGTCGTTGGAGGTGTTCTGCAGCAGCACCTGTGGTTCGGAGAAGCTCTGCAGACCGGTGACCGTGGAGATGACCAGCACGAACAGCAGCACCGGGCGCAGCATCGGCAGCGTGATCCGGAAGAAGGTCTGCACCGGTCCGGCGCCGTCCATCCTCGCCGCTTCGTACAGTTCGCTCGGGATGGTCTGCAGACCGGCGAGGAAGATGATCGCGTTGTAGCCGGTCCACTGCCAGGTCATCAGCGTCGCGATGGCGATCTTGATGCCCCACGGGGTGTTCAGCCAGGCGATCTGGTCGATGCCCACCGCCTGCAACAGGGCGTTCACCAGGCCGAAGTTGGTGGAGAACACCGAGCCGAAGACGATCGCGATCGCCACCACCGAGGTGACGTTCGGGAGGAAGTAGGCGAAGCGGTACACGTTCTTGAAGCGGACCGCCGAGTTGAGCATCACGGCCGTGACCATAGCGAGGAAGATCATGGGGAAGGTGGCCAGCGCCCAGATGATCAGCGTGTTGCCGATCGAGTTCCAGAAGTCGCTGTCCGCCAGCAAGTACTTGTACTGCGACAGGCCCGCCCACTCCATGGAGCCGAGGCCGTCCCAGCGGTGGAAGGACAGATAGAGCGAGAAGCCGACGGGGATCAGCCCGAAGCAGAGGAACAGCAGATAGAACGGGGAGATCGCGGCATACAGATGCCAGTACTTGCGGAAGCCGCTCTTCGGCCGCGCGGAGGCGGTCGAACTGCCCACGGCGGTCGGAGGCTTGTCCAGTGCGGTGGCCATCAGTAGCTCACCCCCAGGTGGTCCGCGATGCGCCGGCACTTGCTCATGGCGTCACTCCAGGCCTTCTTGGGGTCCTTGCCGAGGACACCGACGTTCTTGATCTCGTCCTTGAGGGGCTGCCCGAGCGCGATGTCGAACGGGCTGTTGTAGGCGACCGTGATCTTCTGCGCGGCGGGCCCGAAGATGTCCATCGTGTCCTGCCCGCCGAAGAACGGGTCCGGCGCACGCAGCGTCTTGAGGCCGTACGAGGCGGGGGTGGACGGGAACAGTCCCGCGTCGACGAAGCCCTGGGCCTGGTTGGCCGCGTTCATCATCCAGGTGATGATCCGGAAGGCCTCTTCGGGCTCGCGGCACGTCTTGGTGATCGACAGGAACGAGCCGCCGTTGTTGGCCGGCCGCACCGGCATGTCGGCCACCCGCCACCTGCCCTTGGTCTTCGGCACACCGGTCTTGAGGTCACTGGTGGCCCAGGAGGCGCCCAGCTGGCTGGGCAGCTTGCCGTCCTCCACGGCCGAGAGCTGGTCCGGCGTACCGCTCACCAGATTGGAGACGATCTTGCGCTGCTTGGCCTCCACCGCGAGCGCCCAGGCCCGGCGCACATGCTCCTGGTCGCCGATGAAGTGACGGTCCTTGTCGACGTACCGCTTGGAGCCCTGGTTCACCGCGTTCTCGAAGATGCTGTTGACGTCGGTGACCAGCGAGCTCCCGGGGATCCGCTTCCGGAGCTGCTCGCCCGCGGCGAAGAACTTCTCCCAGGTGTTCAACTCCGTTGACACGTCGGCCGGTTCGTACGGCAGACCCGCCTTCCGGAACACGGCGTACTGGTAGAAGTGCGCCACCGGACCGCAGTCGATGGGGAAGCCGACCATCGTGCCGTCGTCGGCGATGCCCTGCTCCCACTTCCAGGTCAGGTACTGGCTCTTGTACTTGTCCGCGCCGAGTGTCCTGAGGTCCACGAACTGGTCGGCGTTGGGCAGATAGGACGCCATGTCCTCGCCCTTGAGGCCGGCGATGTCGGGGATGTGGGCCCGGCCGGCCATCGTGGTGATCAGTTTCGACCGGTAGTAGCCGCCGATCTTGATCGCCTGGAGGTCGACCGTACTGTCGTAACGCGCCTTGGCGTTCTTGACGACCGTGTCGCCGAGGCCGCCGTCCCAGTACCACAGGACCATGTTCCGGCCGGTGGAACCGGTCGGTACGGCGCAGCCGGACGCCAGGCCGCCGAGCGCCGTGGCGGCCGTACCGGCCAGGCCCGCACGGAGCAGGCCTCTTCGTGAGAGCCGCACAGCTCCCACCGCCTTTCGGATCTGTTCGATCTGTTCGGGTCGTGCATACGAGGGGCTGAAGTGGGGGGACTTGCAGGGGACTTGCCAGGTGGTGGGGGGTTACTGCCGTGCGGGGGGAGTGACGGGCGCGTAGGCGACGGGCGGGCCGGGGTCGGCCGGGATGCGGTCGACGAGGAAGCCGTATGCACGCCGCAGTTCGGGATCGCGGACTGTATGCAGCCAACGGTCGACGCCGTACCAGCCCGGCGCCGCCAGTGCGCCGCTGGGGTGCTGGACGGACAGCCCGGCCGCGAGTACCGCGAACCGCAGCCGTTCCTCCAGCGGCCAGCCGCCGAGCGAGGCCGCGACGAAGCTCGCGCCGAACACGTCACCGGCGCCCGTCGCGTCCAGGACGTCCACGGTCAGGGCCGGGACCTCCGCGTACTCGCCGGTCGTCTGGTCGACGGCGATCGCCCCGTCGCCGCCCCGCGTGATCACCGCGACCGGCACCAGTTCGGTGAGCGTGCCGAGCGCCGCGACCGCGCTGTCGGTGCGGGTGTACGCCATCGCCTCGGCCTCGTTCGGGAGGAAGGCGTGGCACAGGGTGAGCTGCTCCAGGAGGTCCGTGGACCACTGTTGGGTGGGGTCCCAGCCGACGTCGGCGTAGATCTGCGTGCCGTTCGCGGAGGCCTTGGCGAGCCAGGCGCGCGGCTCGGCCTCGATGTGCACCAGCGCCGTCCGCGCCTCGGGCGGGTCGCCCATCAGCACGTCCTGCGAGTACGGCGGTTCCTGGCCGTGGGTGACCAGTGCCCGGTCGTCGCCGTGGGCGAGCGAGACGGTGACGGGGGTGTGCCAGCCGTTCGCGGTGCGGGACAGGGAGAGGTCGACGCCCTCCTGGCCGGCGAGGATCTCGTGGCAGTACGCGCCGTAGAAGTCGTCGCCGAAGACCGTGGCCAGGGAGGTCCGCAGGCCGAAGCGGGACGCGGCGACCGCGAGGTTCGCGATGCCGCCGGGGCCGCAGCCCATGCCGGACGTCCAGATCTCCTCGCCCGGCGTCGGCGGCTGCCCCAGACCCGTGAGGACGAGGTCGTAGAAGAGCAGCCCGGTCAGCAGTACATCGGGCCGGGGGTCGTCCACGCGCGCATCCTCTCGTCGGCAGGTCGTCTGGAGAGTTCGTCAAAACTCTTCATTTCGGTGACCGGAATCGTGCGCTGCTCGACGAGATTGGTCAATACCCAAGCAGAACTGAGCATAGAAATGATTGAAGATGACGAGTAGTGTTCGCGAGGTGCTGGCAGAACGACGACATCAACTCATCCTGCGGGCCCTGCGCTCCGGGGGCCCCGCGGCCGTGACCGATCTCTCCGAGCAGCTGGGTGTGAGCCCCGCCACGATCAGGCGTGACCTGCTCAAACTGGAGGAGGACGGACTGCTCACCCGGGTCCACGGCGGTGCCGTGGCCGACGAGGGGGATCAGCCCTTCGCCGAGGTCGCCGAGGTACGGGTGGCCGAGAAGGACGCGATAGCCGCGCGCGCCGCCGCCATGGTGGCCGACGGCCAGTCGGTCCTCCTCGACATCGGCACCACCGCCTACCGGCTGGCCCGGCAGCTGCACGGCCGCCGGCTCACCGTGATCACCAGCAACCTGGTCGTCTACGAGGAGCTGGCCGACGACGAGGGCATCGAACTGGTGCTGCTCGGCGGCATGGTCCGGCGCGAGTACCGCTCCCTGGTGGGCTTCCTCACCGAGGACAACCTGCGCCAGCTGCACGCCGACTGGCTCTTCCTCGGCACCAGCGGCGTGCGGCCCGGCGGGCAGGTCATGGACACGACGGTCGTTGAGGTGCCGGTCAAACGAGCCATGATCAAGGCCGGCGAAAAGGTCGTCCTGCTCGCCGACGCGCAGAAGTTCCCGGGTACGGGCATGGCGAAGGTGTGCGGTCCCGAGGACCTCGACGCGGTCGTGACGAACGCCCCGGTCGATCCGGCGACCCGCTCCTCCCTGGAGGAAGCGGGCGTCGAGGTCGTCGTGGCAGGAAAGGTGAAAGCGTGAAGCTGACGATTCTGGGCGGCGGCGGATTCCGCGTGCCGCTCGTGTACGGGGCACTGCTGACGGACCGCGGCGAGGGCCGGGTCACCGAAGTGGTGCTGCACGACCTCGACGACAGTCGACTGTATGCGGTCGCCCGTGTACTGGCCGAACAGGCCGCCACCGTCCCCGACGCCCCCGAGGTCACCGCCACCACCGACCTCGACGAGGCCCTGCGCGGAGCCGACTTCATCTTCTCCGCGATCCGCGTCGGCGGCCTGGAGGGCCGCGCGAACGACGAGCGGGTGGCACTGGCGGAAGGTGTCCTCGGCCAGGAGACGGTCGGCGCCGGCGGTATTGCCTATGGTCTGCGAACCGTCCCGGTTGCCGTCGACATCGCCCAGCGCGTGTCCCGCCTCGCCCCCGACGCCTGGGTCATCAACTTCACCAACCCCGCGGGCCTGGTCACCGAGGCCATGTCCCGCCACCTGGGCGACCGCGTCATCGGCATCTGCGACTCACCGGTCGGCCTCGGCCGCCGTATCGCCAAGGTGCTCGGCGCCAATCCTCGCGAGGCCTTCATCGACTACGTCGGCCTCAACCACCTCGGCTGGGTACGCGGCCTGCGCGTCGCCGGCCGCGACGAACTCCCGCGCCTGCTCGCCGACCCCGACCTGCTCGGCTCCTTCGAGGAGGGCAAGCTCTTCGGCACCGACTGGCTCCAGTCGCTCGGCGCCATCCCGAACGAGTACCTGCACTACTACTACTTCAACCGTGAGACCGTCCGCGCCTACAGCGAGGCCGAGCGGACCCGCGGCGCGTTCCTGCGTGACCAACAGGCCCAGTTCTACGACGAGATGAAGCACCCCGACGCGTCCGCGCTGACCGCCTGGGACCGCACCCGTGCCGAGCGCGAGGCGACCTACATGTCGGAGAACCGGGAGACGGCCGGCGCCGGTGAACGCGACGCCGACGACCTCTCCGGCGGCTACGAGAAGGTCGCCCTCGCCCTGATGCGGGCCATCGCCCGCGACGAGCGCGCCACCCTGATCCTCAACGTCCGCAACCAGGGCGCGCTGTCCGTCCTCGACTCGGACGCCGTCATCGAGGTGCCGTGCCTGGTCGACGCCAACGGCGCCCACCCCGTCGCCGTCGACCCGCTGCCCGACCACGCCACCGGCCTGGTCTGCGCGGTGAAGGGTGTCGAGCGCGAGGTCCTCGCGGCGGCCGAGAACGGCTCCCGCACGACGGCGGTGAAGGCCTTCGCGCTGCACCCGCTGGTCGACTCCGTGAACGTCGCACGCCGTCTGGTGGAGGGCTACACCGAGGTCCACCCGGGTCTGGCGTACCTTAAGTAGGCACCGCCCCAGTAAGCGCTTTCCCCGAGTGCTCGGCAGCGAGTCCTCGACAGCTCCCCACGTACTCAGCAGCTCAGCTCCCTGGTTCCCTGGAGACCTCCCATGCACGACGAACGCAGCCGGATCGAGGAGCGCGTCCAGCGCGCCCATGACCAGCGGATCAAGCCCGCGATCTACGCGGCCACCGCGCCCTTCACGGTCGAGGCCTGGCAGGCCCCCGGCGAGCCGGTCTCCTTCGAGGAGGCCGCGGCGGCGCCGTACAAGCCGTTCGCGATGGACACCCCGTGGGGTCCGCCCTGGGGCACCACCTGGTTCCGGATGCGTGGACAGGTGCCCGCGGAGTGGGCCGGGAAGCGCGTCGAGGCCGTCATCGACCTCGGCTTCACGGGCGACTGGCCGGGCAACCAGGCCGAGGCGCTGGTCCACCTCGTGGACGGGACACCGCTGAAGGCGGTCAACCCGCTCAACCAGTACGTGGCGATCGCCAATCCGGCGACCGGCGGCGAGGAGATCGACTACCTGGTCGAGGCGGCCTCCAACCCCGACATCCTCGCCAACAACTTCGCCGAGCCGACGCCGCTCGGCGATGTGCTGACGGCGGGCGACCGTCCACTGTATACATTCCGCCGCGCCGACCTCGCCGTCCTCGACGAGGAGGTCTTCCACCTCGACCTCGACGTCCAGGTGCTGCGCGAACTGATGCTGGAACTCGGCGAGCACGACCCCCGTCGGCACGAGATCATGCACGCCCTCGACCGGGCCATGGACCTCCTCGACCTCGACGACGTCTCCGGTACGGCCGCCGACGTACGCGCCGCGCTCAAGCCGGTGCTGTCCAAGCCCGCCAACGCCAGCGCGCACATCGTCTCCGGCGTCGGACATGCCCACATCGACTCGGCATGGCTGTGGCCGATCCGCGAGACCAAGCGCAAGACGTCCCGCACCTTCTCGAACGTGACCTCGCTCGCCGACGAGTACGAGGACTTCATCTTCGCCTGCTCGCAGGCCCAGCAGTACGAGTGGGTGCGCGACAACTATCCGCAGGTGTGGGCCCGTATCCAGGAGTCCGTCAAACGCGGCCAGTGGGCGCCGGTCGGCGGCATGTGGGTCGAGTCCGACGGCAACCTGCCCGGCGGCGAGGCCATCGCCCGCCAACTCATCCACGGCAAGCGGTTCTTCATCGAGCACTTCGGCGTCGAGACCAAGGGCGTCTGGCTGCCGGACTCCTTCGGCTACAACGCGGCCTACCCGCAACTGGCCAAGCTCGCCGGCAACGAGTGGTTCCTCACCCAGAAGATCTCCTGGAACCAGACCAACAAGTTCCCCCACCACACCTTCTGGTGGGAGGGCATCGACGGCACCCGCATCTTCACCCACTTCCCGCCGGTCGACACCTACAACGCCCGCTTCAGCGGCGAGGAGATGTCCCGCGCGGTCCGCAACTACCAGGAGAAGGGCAGCGCCACCCGCTCGCTGGCCCCGTTCGGCTGGGGCGACGGCGGTGGCGGCCCCACCCGCGAGATCATGGAACGGGCGCGCAGGCTGGCCGACTTGGAGGGCTCGCCGAAGGTCGTCGTCGAGCACCCGGACGAGTTCTTCGCCAAGGCCCGCGCCGAGTACCCCGACGCCCCGGTCTGGGTCGGCGAGCTCTACCTCGAACTCCACCGCGCCACCTACACCTCCCAGGCCCGCACCAAGCAGGGTAACCGGCGCAGCGAACACAGGCTGCGCGAGGCCGAGTTGTGGGCGACCACGGCCGCGCTGCACGCCCCGGGCTACGCCTACCCGTACGAGAAGCTCGACCGGCTGTGGAAGACGGTGCTGCTGCACCAGTTCCACGACATCCTGCCGGGCTCTTCGATCGCCTGGGTGCACCGCGAGGCCGAGGCCGAATACGCGCGCGTGGCAACGGAGTTGGAGGAGCTGACGACGGCGGCCGTGGCCGCGCTGGGCGGCGGCGGCACCACCGTCTTCAACACCAGCCCCTACGACCGCGCCGAGGTCATCCGCACCGCGACCGGTGTGCCGATGTACGCGACGGTCCCGGCGAACGGCAGCGCCCCGCTGTCCGCCGAGTACGTCCCGCAGGCGGTCACGGTCACCGACCGCGTCCTCGACAACGGCATCGTCCGCGTCGAACTCGCCGACGACGGCACCCTCGCCTCCGTGCGCGACCTGCGCCACGGCGGTCGTGAAGTCCTCGCCGACCAGGGCAACCTGCTGCGCCTGCACACCGACCTCCCGAACTACTGGGACGCCTGGGACGTCGACAAGCACTACAAGAACCGCTTCACCGACCTCCTGGACGCCGACTCCATCACGGTCGTCGAGCAGGACCCGCTGCTCGGCGCGATCCGCGTGGAACGGTCCTTCGGCAAGGGCTCGAAGATCGTGCAGACGATCACCGTCCGCGCGGGCAGCGCACGCATCGACTTCGAGACCGACATCGACTGGCACGAGGCCGAGAAGTTCCTCAAGGCCGGCTTCCCGGTCGACATCCGGGCGGCGCACTCCTCCGCCGAGATCCAGTTCGGCCACATCCAGCGGCCCACCCACACCAACACCAGCTGGGAGGCGGCCCGTTTCGAGGTCTCCGGCCACCGCTGGGTGCACCTCGCCGAGCCCGGCTACGGCGTCGCCGTCATCAACGACTCGACGTACGGCCACGACGTCTCCCGCACCGTCCGCGAGGACGGCGGTACGACGACCACGGTCCGCCTGAGCCTGGTGCGCGCCCCGCGCATCCCGGACCCGGGCGCCGACCAGGGCAGGCACCGCTTCGTCTACTCGCTGCTGCCCGGCGCCAGCATCGAGGACGCGGTCGCCGAGGGCTACGCCGTCAACCTCCCGCTGCGGGTGGCCGATTCGGGCGGCGCCCCGCAGCCGGTCGTCTCCGTCGACGGCGACGGCATCACCGTCGAGGCGGTCAAGCTCGCCGACGACAAGTCCGGCGACGTCGTGGTCCGGCTCTACGAGTCGAACGGCGGTCGCGCCGAGGGCGCACTGCGCACGGGCTTCCCGATCGCCGACGCCCGGATCACCGACCTGCTGGAGCGCCCGCTGGAGGAGGAGGTCTCCTTCGACGGCGGCTCGGTCGCCGTCGCCCTGCGGCCCTTCCAGATTCTGACGCTCCGTCTGAAGCGGGCGGACGCGGGCCAGTAGAACCCCGGAGGGCGGGCCCGGTCGTCGCACGCCGGGCCCGCCCTCCGGCATCCCCAACTGACCTTGTACGTAACGGGAGCTCAGCCGTGCCCATGCAACCGTGGTTCACCGACGCCAAGTTGGGGATCTTCGTCCACTGGGGGATCTACGCCGTCGACGGCGTCCAGGAGTCCTGGTCGTTCTACGACGACATCGTGCCGCACGACCGGTACATGTCCCAGCTCGGCCGGTTCACCGGCGCGAAGTACGACCCGCGCGCCTGGGCCGACCTGTTCGCCCGCGCCGGCGCCGGGTACGCCGTTCTCACCAGCCGTCACCACGACGGAGTGGCCCTGTGGGACACCGAGTTCGGCGATCTCAACCTCGGCAAGGACTACCTGACCGGCTACGCCGACGCACTCCGCGAGCAGGGTCTCAAGGTCGGCCTCTACTACTCGCACTCCGACTGGAACCACCCCGACTACGCGACCACCCGCAAACCGGGCCGCCCGCCGGAGCAGGAGGACAACCGGTACTCCGAGTGCTCGGCCGAGGACGAGGATCTGGTGGCCTGGGAGCGGTTCATCGCCTACCGGGACGGCCAGATACGGGAGTTGGCCTCCCGGTACCGGCCCGATCTGATGTGGTTCGACGGCGAGTGGGACCGCAGCGAGGAGCAGTGGCGCATCAGGGAACTCGCCGCGCTGATCCGCTCGTACTCACCGCACGTCGTCTTCAACGCCCGCATGCTCAGCGAGGGCGACTACGCGACACCCGAGCAGGGCGCCCCCATCGAACCACCGGACGGGCCCTGGGAGTTGTGCCTCACCATCAACGACTCGTGGGGCTACCGACAGCACGACGACAACCACAAGTCGCTGAGCCAGCTGGTCCGTTACTTCACGGAGACGATCGGCGGGGGCGGCAACCTCCTCCTCGACGTCGGCCCGATGGAGGACGGCACGATCCCGCAGCCGCAGGTCGAGCGCCTCGAAGGCCTGGGGGAGTGGATCCGCAAGCACTCCGACGCCGTGTACGGCACGGTCCGCGGCCTCCCGGCCGGTCACCACTACGGGCCGAGCACCCTCTCCGCCGACGGCCGCACCCTCTATCTCACCCTGTTCGACGTCCCACGCGCCGAGATCGGTGTCCGGGGACTGGTCACCCCGGTCCGCAGGGTCACCGTGCTCGGCACCGGCACCGAACTCGCCCACCGCGTGATCGGAGGGCTGCACGAGGCGGTCGGCGTGCTGTGGATCGACCCGCCCGCCGCGGCCGACCTCGACCCGCACGCCACCGTGCTCGCCGTGGAACTCGACGGGGAACTGGAGCTGTACCGGGGCTCGGGCCGCTTCTGAGAACGTTGGCGTCCCGAAGCGCGGACCAGCGCCCATCAAGACTTGGACCAGTTCCCATCAAGAATTAAGGAAACGGTAAGTGGGCAGGTCGGCGGCGCTTTCCGGCCGGTTTTGGCCCGTGCCGTTCGACTCCGTGACACCTGGAGTTCGCCTGCCCCCTCTGGGATCCCGGGGGAACGGCGAGCGAAAGGTGTCAGCATGCGAGACCCGCGGATGTCCGCGATCGGCAAGGGGCTGCGGCGGCGGGGGAGGCTGATGGCCCAGGCGGTCAGCCCGCCGCGCCGCCCCCTCGACGCGATGCCCGCGCCCCGGCCGGCCGCCGACGGCTACACCGCGCCGCGCGCCCCGCGCCTGGTGGACTCGCCGGTGTTCGTGCTGTCCTCCGTGCGCTCCGGTTCCACGCTGCTGCGGGTGCTGATGAACAGTCACAGCCGGATCCGCGCCCCGCACGAGATGCATCTGCGCACCCTGCACGTCCATCTATCCCGCGAGTTCACCGACGACGCCATGCGGGCGCTCGCACTCGACAAGGAGGAGCTGGAACACGTCCTGTGGGACCGGGTGCTCCACCTCGAACTGCAGCGCAGCGGCAAGGACGTCATCGTCGACAAGACCCCGCCCAACACCCTCATCTGGCCCCGCCTGCACCGATGTTGGCCGCACGCCCGCTACATCCTGCTGCTGCGCCACCCCGGCGCCGTCGTCGCCTCGCTCACCGCCCGCCGGGACGACCCCGACCACGAGGCGATCCGTGCCGAAGTCCTCGGCTACGCCGAGAAGTTGGAGGAGGCCCGGCAGCATCTCGACGCCCATGTGATGACGTACGAGGACCTCACCGCCGAACCGGAGAAGGCGACCCGCGGCCTGTGCGAGTACCTCGGTGTCCCCTGGGAGAGCGGCATGCTCGACTACGGCAGCAAGGACCACGGCGTCTACCGGCCGCAGCTGGGGGACTGGAGCAGCACCCTCAAGTCGGGCCGGGTCCAGCCCGCCCGAACCGCCGATCCGGCCACCGAACTCCCGCCCAGACTTACGGAGTTGGCGCGGGCGTGGGGATACCCCGACGGGGCACCCCCACGCTGACGCTCAGCCGGTGAAACCGGCCGTGATGGACGTGAACTGCCAGGTGTTCTGGCTGATGCCGGAGCAGTTGCTCACCACTCCGCCACCGGCGCACCCGCGGTCACGGTTGACCGACCAGAACGCGAGCCGTGCGATGTGGTGCGAGTTCGACCAGTCACGGATCTGTGTCCAGATGGCGGGCGTCGTGGTCTCCGACTGGTCCGACAGACCGTTCATGCCCGAGATGCCGATGTGCGAGTAGGCCGTGGCGTCGTCCCACCCGAAGGTGGACTTCAGCTTGGTCTTCAGGCCCTCGGCCGCCGCGACGGTGTTGCCGTACATGTCTGCGCCGCCGCCGAAGTCGAACGGCATGATGGTGAAGACGTCGATGTTGGCGTTGAGCGACTGCGCCTGCTCGATCAGCCGGTTGCCGTAGTACGTCGGGCCGGTGGTCGAGGTGCCGAAGGTGACGATCGTCCTCAGACCGGGGTTGTTGGCCTTGACGGTCTTCAGCGCGGTCAGGATCTTCGCCTGGACGGCCTCGTTCTCGAACTCGTCCGTGTTCTCGATGTCCATGTCGATCGCCTTGAGGCCGTAGGCGTCGATCACCTTCTGCAGCGCCCCGGCGAGCGCGCTCGCGGAGGAGCAGTTGGCGCCGAGCTTGCTGCCCTGCCAGCCGCCGAACGACGGCACGATGTCGCCGCCCGCCGCGCGGATCTGGTTGACGGCGGTCTGGTCGACGCCACCGGTCAGGGCCCGGCTGCCGTCCCAGGCGGGGGTGCAGCCGCCGGAGTCCAGAACGAACGCCATCGTGAACCACTTGATGCCGGTCGCGCTCATCACCGTGCTCGGGCTCGGCGGATCGCCCCAGCCCTCGTACAGGTAGGGCGCGGCCTGCGTGAACCCGGTGCCGCCGCCGGTGCCGGCACTCGTGGTGACGCTCGCCGCGCTGGAGGCCGCCGAGGTGTTCCCGGCCGCGTCCCGCGCCTTCACGGTGAACGTGTAGGCGGTGCTGGAGGAGAGCCCGCTGACCGTGGCGCTCGTACCGGAGACGCTGAGGACCTGGTTCGCACCGCTGTAGATGTCGTACGCCGTGACGCCCACGTTGTCCGTCGAGGCGCCCCACGACAGGGACACGCTGGAGGACGTCTTGCCCGTGGAGGTCAGTCCGGTCGGCGCGGTCGGCGCCTGGGTGTCGCCACCGCCACCGCCGCCCGGGCCGTCGAGGCTGATGTCGTCCGCGTAGTAGGTGCCCTGCGCGTACCAGCCGTGGACGTAGATGGTGGCGCTGGTCTGCGAGGCGCCGGTCGTGAACGACGTCGTCAACTGGGCGTACGCCGACGGGGACGAAGTCCACGTCGAGGAACCGCCGTCGACACCGAGATAGACATAACTGCCGCGCACCCAGCCGCTGAGCGAGTACGCCGTGTTCGGTTGCACGGCGACCGTCTGGGAGCACTGTGCGGTGTCGCTCGAACTCACCGCGCCCGCAAGGGCCTTGGAGCCGCCGTGCACCGGTGAGGAGACCACCGAGCCGAGGTTTCCGGTGCAGGACCAGGGGGACAGGGAACCCGACTCGAAGCCGGGGTTGGTCAGGACGTTGGCCGCCTGCGCGGTACCGGGCAGCGCGATGGCGCCGGCCATGGCCAGGGCTGCGGTACCGAGCAGAGCGAGGAGGCGACGTCTGGAACGTCTGAGTGTGTCGCGCACGCGATCTCCCTGAAGGAATGGGGGTGTTCGGGAGTGCAGGAAGGTGCGCAACCAATGTGGTCTGGACCAATCATGGTGTCAAGACGCTGCTCCATGATTGGTCCAGACCGGTATGAAGTTGTGGTGCGGAGTGAGGAAGGGGAGACCGCGGAGGGCTACGCGCGGGCCGCCGCCCGGCTGTCGAGCTCCGGTGCGCGGGTGGTCTCCGGCTCCGCCCCGGTCTGCGCCGGCACCGTCGGGAGCAGGGGCTCCGACTCCTCCGCGCGCTGGTGCGGGAGCGTCACGGGACGCAGCTGACGGGGGCCCGAGACCACCGCGTAGTCCGCGCCCAGGAACGGCGGCTCCATCGTGCCCGGGTCCTCGCCGAGCGCCAACTGCACTGCCGCCCAAGGGGCGTTGACCCCGCACAGCGACAGCTGGTGCAGGCCGCCCGCGGGCCGGGTGTTGACGTCCATCAACACCGGCTTGTCGCCGAACATCCGGAACTGGATGTTGGAGAGGTAGTGCAGTCCGAAGCCCTCCGCGATCCGGCGGGCCGGCTCCAGCCACTGCTCGTGCAGGGTGAAACCGCGCCGGCGGCCGTTCTTCGTGCGGCCCACCGCGAGCCGGAGCAGGTTGTCGGGACCGGTCAGGCAGTCCACCGACACCTCCGGCTCCTCCAGGCGCGGCATGACCAGCCAGTCGACCTGCTCGTCGGCCTGCTCCAGCGCCTCGACGACCGTGTCGAGCGGGACGTAGGGGGTCGGGAATCCGTTGAGGTGCATGAGCGAGAAGGGGGCGCGCGTGATCACGCGGAAGCCCACCCCGCCCGCACCGGACGCCGGCTTGAAGCACGCCTTGTGCCCGGCCGCCTCCAACTCCTCGACAGCCGCGACGAGTTCGGGTGCCGTGCGGACCCGCCACCACGGCGGCACGGGCACGCCGATCGCCTGGACCGCCTCGTAGGCGATCACCTTGTCGTGGAAGACGGCGACGGCCTCGGGGGTCGGCGCCAGCAGTGCCGTGCCCACCGCCTCGAAGTCCGCGCGGTGCGCCACGATCCCCGACTGGTGCAGCCGGGGCACGAACACGTCGATGCCGCGGCGGGCGCACTGGTCGAGCGCGTACTCGACGTATCCGGCCGGGGACAGGCCCTCGGGCTCCAGGTCGGCGGTGTCGGCGGCGGCCAGTACGGGGGAGTCCGCGTCGCCGTGCGTGGCATGGATCTCGACGGCCCGATCGCTGGGATTTCTCCGCAGCTGATCCATGAAGAACACGTTCTCCGCGTACGTGCGGTTGAGCCAGACGCGTACGCGAGAGACCATGCAGGGCCGTCCTTTCGGGTTCGCGGGCACGGCGGAGCGAGGCCGTGCCCGGCCAGGGTGGTTGGAGGGACACCAAACCGCCCTCGGCGAAGAGGCGTTCGTGGCGGTGGTGTTGGGGCGATCATACGGCTTTCAAGGGGTGCCGCGTGCAACGCCCGTGTTACGGATTTCCCGATCCTGCCCACCCGGCACATGAACTCCCGCCGTCGGGCCGTCCCGCCCGCCTCGTCCGGCCCCCGGCCGTCCCGCCCGCCGTCTTGTCGTGCAACGGCGGGATGTGATCTCGTGGCCTCATTCGTGCGCGTGGAGGCGGAGGGGGCGAGGGGTGGAGCCGACGGCCGGTGCCGGACAGCTGCTGGCCATCAGTGACCTGCACATCGGGTACGCCGAGAACCGCGCCCTGGTCGAGGACATGCGCCCCCGGACGGACGAGGACTGGCTGATCGTGGCCGGTGACATCGCCGAGACCGTGGCCGACATCCGCTGGGTCCTCGAACTCCTCGCCGGCCGCTTCCGCAAGGTCCTGTGGTCCCCCGGGAACCACGAACTGTGGACCCACCCCAAGGACCCCGTCACCCTGCGCGGCGTCGCCCGCTACGAACATCTCGTCGCCCTGTGCCGGGAACTCGGCGTCCTCACCCCCGAGGACCCCTACCCCGTGTGGGACGGCCCCGGCGGCCCGGTCGTCGTGGCCCCGCTCTTCCTCCTCTACGACTACTCGTTCCTGCCGGCCGGCTGCGCCACCAAGGACGAGGGACTGACGTACGCGCACGGCACCGGCATCGTCTGCAACGACGAGTTCCTGCTGCACCCCGACCCCTACCCCAGCCGCGAGGCCTGGTGCCGGGCCCGGGTCGCCGAGACCGAACGCAGGCTCACCGAGATCCCCGACACCCTGCCCACGGTCCTGATCAACCACTACCCCCTGGACCGGCACCCCACCGAAGTCCTGTGGTACCCCGAGTTCGCCATGTGGTGCGGCACCACCCTGACCGCCGACTGGCACCGCAGATTCCGCGTGGACACCATGGTCTACGGCCATCTCCACATCCCGCGGACCACCCACCACGAGGGAGTCCGCTTCGAAGAGGTGTCCGTGGGATACCCCCGCGAGTGGCAGAAGCGCCCGGAACCCCCGGGACGACTGCGCCGCATCCTGCCGATGGAGGTCCGAGCCGGTGATCGAGGAGCTGCTCCCGGAGTCCGTGGTGACCGTGGAGACACACGGTGACGAGGGCTTCCAGGACGCCCCGCTGTACCCCGGGGAAGAGGCCCGCGTGGCCCGTGCGGTGCCCAAGCGGCGGCGCGAGTTCACCGCCGTACGGGCCTGCGCCCGGCGCGCCATGGAGAAGCTGGGCGTGCCCCCGCAGGCGATCCTGCCCGGTGCCCACGGCGCGCCGGCCTGGCCCGCCGGACTCATCGGCAGCATGACCCACTGCGACGGCTACTGCGCCGCCGCGCTGGCCCGCGCCACCGACCTCGCCTCGCTCGGCATCGACGCCGAACCCCATGCACCGCTTCCCGACGGCGTCCTCCTCTCCGTCGCCCTGCCCGCCGAACAGGAACGGCTGACGCGGCTCGCGGCCCGACTGCCCGCCGTCCACTGGGACCGGCTCCTGTTCAGCGCCAAGGAGTCCGTCTACAAGGCCTGGTTCCCCCTCACCGGAAAGTGGCTGGACTTCTCGGAGGCCGACATCGAACTCCTCGCCGACCCCGGCGACGAACCGCGCGGCGGCCTGCGCGCCCGTCTCCTCGTCCCCGGCCCGGTGGTCGGCGGCGAGCGCCTCGACACCTTCGAGGGCCGCTGGACCGTACGACGGGGACTGGTCGCCACGGCGATCACGGTCCCGCACCCGTGACCCCTCTTCATCCCTCCGGCTTCATCCCTCCGGGCACCACATCTCCAGCAGCCCGAAGAACGCCTCCTCGTTGCCCGCGAGTCCGGCGTCCGTCAGAGCCCGGTCCGCCTCGGCCAGCACCGAGGGCGGGACCAGGACCGGGCGTGGGTCGCCCGGGGGGCCGTCGAAGGCGGCTCTGACCGTGTGCAGCAGCCGTAGATAGGCCTGGACGGCGGCGCGCTCGCGGTCGGTCATCACTGCGGTCTGCATAGGACGGCTCTCCCTTGATCGGCGTCGTGCGCCCCCGCACGGCGGTGGCACGACTCCAGCTTGCCGCCTGCCACTGACAATCCCGTTTCCCCCGGCCCCGGTTCGCCCGCTTAGCGGAGGCGAAACGTCCCCGAAATCCCCCGTGGGACAGCGGCCCTACGCTGAGAGGAAGGGTTTTCGGCCGTCCGCGGGCGGCCAGGTGAACGGGAGGCGAGTGCGTGGAGGACGTCCCGGCACGGCGCCCGGCGCGCGCCGCACGGCTGCGCCCGGTGGGCGACGCGGAACTCACGCTCCAGTACCGCGTCGTGCACGGATACCGCCGTGCCTTCCGCATGGCCGGCGAGGGCCCGGCGCTCGTCCTCATCCACGGCATCGGCGACTCCTCGGCCACCTGGGCCGAGCTGATCCCGCACCTCGCCCGCACCCACACGGTGATCGCCCCCGACCTCCTCGGCCACGGTGCCTCCGACAAACCACGGGCCGACTACTCGGTCGCCGCCTACGCGAACGGCGTGCGCGATCTGCTCACCACCCTCGGCATCGAGTCCGCGACGCTGCTCGGGCACTCGCTGGGCGGGGGAGTGGCGATGCAGTTCGCCTACCAGTTCCCCGAACGCACCGAACGGCTCGTCCTCGTCAGCGCCGGCGGTGTGGGCCGCGAGGTCAACCCCGTGCTGCGGCTCGTCACCCTTCCGGGTTCCCATCTCGCCCTGTCCGCGCTCCGGTTGCCCGGCATGCGCCTCCAGGTCGGGCTCGCCGTGGGCCTGATGAGGCTCCTCGACACCGACCTCGGCCAGGACGCCCCCGAACTCCTCACCCTCGTCGACGCGTTGCCCGACGAGACCGCCCGCAACGCCTTCATCCGCACCCTGCGCGCGGTCGTCGACTGGCGCGGCCAGGTGGTGACCATGCTCGACCGCTGCTATCTGACCGAGGGCATGCCGACGATGCTGCTGTGGGGCGACCGCGACAGCGTGGTGCCGGTACGGCACGCCCACGGCGCCCACGAGGCCATGCCGGGCAGTCGGCTGGAGATCTTCGAGGGGGCGGGGCACTTCCCGTTCCACACCGACCCGGCCCGATTCCTCGCCCTGGTCACCGAGTTCACCGGCACCACCACCCCGGCCCACTGGAGCCGTGAGCACTGGCGCGACCTCCTGTGCGAGGGCAGGCCCGGTGTCACGGCCCAGGGCGACGCGACGGAACGGGACTTGAAGGAGGCGAGCGAACGCAGCGCCACCTGACACCCCGTCAATTCCCGGCCGCGCGGCCCCGGATCACGACTCGGGACGCTTCACGCTCTCCAGGAGCATGTCCAGCCACTCGGCGACCTTGTCGCGGTGCTGGTCGGTGGGCAACTGCGCGGCGCGCCAGGCGATTCCGCGCACCCCGTGGTCCTGCAGCAGCCGCTCCAGCGGGTCTCCCGCGGCCTCGTCCGCCGCCCGCTCGCGGTCGGCGAGCTTCTGCAACAGCTCCTGCTCGGTGCGCTGGAGGGTACCCGCGAGGGCCTCGGGGTCCTCGGCCGTCAGGAATCCGGCGTGCACCCGGAAGAAGCGCTGGAGCGCGTCGCAGTGCTCCATCGTGGGACGCCGGTCGCCGTTGATGAGCGCGCCCGCCTGCTGGCGCGACATGCCCGCGCCGTCGGCGATCTCCTGCTGGGTGTACTTGCGCCCGTTGGGCTTGAGCCTGGTGCGGCGCAGCAGGTCGAGGCGCTGCAGGAACCGGGCCTGCACATCGGGCTCGCCCGCGGGACGGCCGCTCAGCAGGGCCCTGACCACGGAGTCCGGGACACCGGAGGCCACGGAGAGCCGGCCCACATGGAAGACCTCGGCCTGCGGAACGTCGAGCCGCTCGGCGAGCGCGGTGACGCGGTCGACGACGACGGGCAGCACGGCACCCGCCGTCGCGCCCGGTACCTCGAAGCCATCCGACACCGACAGATCTCCTACGTCTCTCACAGGCTTCTCACAAACGGTGGCCGTGAACATCCCGGAGGGTAGCGGTTCGTTCGAACTTGCATCCAGGTCTCGCCACAACTGTGGCCAATTTCAGCCGTCAACAAGCATGAAATGCCACGATAGTTGACACGGCTCGCGTCGGGGCAGCAGGATCAGGGCGCCGCGAGAAGGCCGCATAGGCAAGAGGGGTGACCTCCCGATGGCGTATCAGGCAGGTGGGCAGCGGTCCGCACCGCGGCCCGCCCCCGAGAGTCCCGAGGCCCAGGCGTATCTGCTGGACTACGCCACGCTGCTGGAGGCCGTCCCCTTCCCCTCCGTCGTCATGGACCACCGCTGGGACGTGGTGTTGACCAACGGCGCGTTCAAGTCACTTTTCCGCGCGGTCGGTCCGCATCCGACGGCCATGCCGGGCGACAACTTCCTCAGGTTCGTGCTCTTCCATCCCGACGCGAGCACGGTTCTCGGTGAGCACGAGTCGAGCTGGTGCCTGCCGATGCTGGCCCATTTCGCCTCCGTGGTGGAGAGCCACGGCCACGACCACGGCCTGCAGGCGATCCGCCGCGAAATCGCCCAGGACCCGATCATGGAGGCCGCCTACCGGCAGGGCCTGCCGCACTGGATCCGCGCGGTGGGCGAGGAGGCCGTCGAGCACGACGGCGCGGTCCGGCCCGTACTGCACCCCGACCCGCGCTGGGGCGTCACGGACTGCCGGATCGTCGGCGAGACCCCCAAGACCCTTGAGAACATGGGCTACACGCGTCTGACACTGGTTCTGCGCGAGGCCCGCCGCACCCCGCCACCCAGGATGCGCAGGCCGGGACGCGGTGCGGGACGCCTGAGGGTGGTCCCGGCGGCGGACTGAGCACTGCCCCGACTCGCTCTTTCGCTGCGGGAGCCGGGGTCAGCGCTCGGCGACGACCAGCACCAGCGGCACCCCGTCGCACGGCACCAGCCGCAGCCCTCGCGCATATCCGGCCCGGCCCGCCGCGAGCGCCTCTGTGAAGTCCGGGCCCTTGCTGAGCGAACCGATCAGGTGGCGCGGGTCGGTGGACGCGGCGACCCGGCATCGAGACCCTCCCGATCTGGATCTTCAACAACATGACCCGGCCCCAACAGGCGCCGGTCGTCAACGTGGTGGCCGCGGTGCTCGTCCTGCTCTCGGCCGTCCCGATCTACGTCGCGCAGCGGCTGTCCGCCGACACGGCCACGGCCAGCCGGGTCTGACGCCCTGAGCACCTGTTTTCCGGGCGTCGGCCGGTCTAGGCTCTGCGGATGACCTTGGAATGGGAACAGGTAATCGTGCACGCGGAGGATCCGGCGGCCCTGGGCCAGTGGTGGGCCACGGCTCTCGGCTGGGTGGTGGTCCACTCCTCCGACGACGAGTTCGAGATCCGTCCGGCGCCGGACCGCCTGCCGGGGATCGACTTCGTGCGGCTCGCCGAGAGCAAGAAGTCCAAGAGCCGGCTGCACCTCGACTTCAGGCCCGACGACCAGGACGCCGAGGTGGCCCGTCTGGAGGCCCATGGCGCGCAGCGGGTCGACATCGGCCAGGGCGAACAGCCGTGGGTCGTCCTGGCGGACCCCGAGGGCAACGAGTTCTGCATCCTCGGGCAGCGGCGCCAGTAAGCACCCCTGGGTGGGTTGTCCCCGGTCCGTTCCGGCTCACCGTCCTCGCGCGCGGCGACATTGGCGCGGGGGCATACTCAGACAGAGAGGTATGTGACATAGTACTGACGTGAGCAAGCGACTGACCTGCGATGTCGTGGTCGTCGGAGCCGGAGTGGTGGGCGCGGCCTGCGCCCTCTACGCGGCCCGGGCCGGCCTCGACGTCGTCATCGTGGATCGCGGCCCGGTGTCCGGCGGCACGACCGGCGCCGGTGAGGGCAACCTGCTCGTCTCCGACAAGGAACCCGGCCCCGAACTCGACCTCGCCCTCCTCTCCGCCCGCCTGTGGGAACAACTCGCCCAGGAAATCGGAGAGTTCATCGAGTACGAGGCCAAAGGCGGCCTCGTCGTGGCCTCCACGCCCAGCGGACTCACCGCCCTGGAGCGCTTCGCCGGGGAACAGCGCACCGCCGGAGTCGTCGCCGAACCGGTCGACGCCGAGGCCCTGTACGACCTCGAACCCCGCCTCGCCCCGGACCTCCCGGGCGGCGTGCACTACCCCCAGGACCGCCAGGTGATGCCCGCCCTGGCCGCCGCCCACCTCGTCCGGGTCTCCGGCGCCCGCCTGCTCACCGGCCGCACCGTGACGGCCGTACTCCGCAACGCGGATGGAACGGTCCACGGTGTCCGCACCGCCCTGGGCGACATCCTCGCCCCGACCGTGATCAACGCCGCCGGCACCTGGGGCGGCGAACTCGCCGCCCTCGCCGGCACCACCCTCCCCGTCCTCCCGCGCCGCGGCTTCGTCCTCGTCACCGAACCGCTCCCGCGCCTGATCCACCACAAGGTGTACGCCGCCGACTACGTGGCCGACGTGGCCAGCGACTCGGCCGCCCTGCAGACCTCACCCGTCGTGGAGGGCACGGCCGCCGGACCCGTCCTCATCGGCGCCAGCCGTGAACGCGTCGGTTTCGACCGGGAGTTCCCGCTGCCGGTCCTGCGGGCGCTGGCGGCGGGCGCGACCCGCCTGTTCCCGTTCCTGGCCGACGTGCGGGCGATGCGCTCCTACCTCGGCTTCCGCCCCTACCTGCCGGACCACCTCCCGGCCATCGGTCCCGACCCCAGGGTCCCCGGCCTCGTCCACGCCTGCGGACACGAAGGCGCCGGCATCGGACTCGCCACCGGCACCGGGCACCTGATCGCCCAACTGCTCGGCGGCAGGACCCCCGACCTCGACCTGGCACCCTTCCGCCCCGACCGCTTCCCCGACCAGGAGGGCGAGTGAGCTCAGGATCCCCGCAGGACCTCGCCGACGCCCACCCGGAACCGGCCTTCACGGTCACCCTGGACGGCCACCTGATCGAGGCGGTCCCCGGCCAGACCGTCGCCGCCGCACTGTGGTCGGCGGGCGTGACGTCCTGGCGCACCACCCGGGTCGGGGGAGCACCGCGCGGCGTCTTCTGCGGCATGGGGGTCTGCTACGACTGCCTCGTCACCGTCAACGACCGCCCGAACCAGAGGGCCTGCCTGGTGCCATTGCACCCCGGTGACGCCATCCGCACACAGGAGGGAACGGGCCACGATGACTGAGCGACCGCACCTCGCCGTGATCGGCGCGGGCCCGGCGGGCCTCGCGGCCGCCGCGGCCGCCGCGGCCGCCGCGGCCGCCGCGGCACACGGCGTCCGGGTCACCCTGCTCGACTCGGCCGCGCGGGCGGGCGGCCAGTTCTACCGTCAGCCCGCCGCCGAGCTGCGCGCCGCACGCCCGCAGGCCCTGCACCACCGGTGGAGGACGTGGCAGCGACTCAGTGACACGCTCGCCCGTCACGTGGAGGCAGGCCGCGTAAGCCACTTGACGGATCATCACATCTGGTTCGTGGAACGGCGGTTGGATGAAGGGGATGGTGCCGCCGACAGAAGCGGCAGCCGTCACTCCTTCACCGTGCACGCCCTTGTCGGCCCCGAACAGGAAGTCCCCGTCGAGGTCCGCGCCGACGCCGTCCTCCTCGCCACCGGCGGCTACGAGAAGGTCCTCCCCTTCGCCGGCTGGACCCTCCCCGGAGTCCTCACCGCAGGCGGTGCGCAGGCCATGCTCAAGGGCTCCCTCGCAGTCCCGGGACGAACCGCAGTGGTCGCAGGCACCGGCCCGCTCCTCCTCCCCGTGGCGACCGGTCTCGCCGCGGCCGGAGTCGAGGTGGCCGCGCTCGTCGAGTCCGCCGCCCCCAAGGCGTTCCTGCGACGGACCCGCGCGATCGCGGCACAGCCCGGAAAGGTCGTCGAAGGCGCCCAGTACGCGGCCCAACTCCTGCGCCACCGCGTCAAGTTGCTCACCCGGCACACCGTCGTCGAGGCGCACGGCGACGAGCGGCTGGAGGCGGTGACCGTCGCCGCCCTCGACACCGACGGGCGGGTTTGCCCCGGCACCGAACGGCGCCTCGTCTGCGACACCCTCGCAGTCGGCCACGGCATGCTCCCGCACACCGACCTCGCCGAGACCCTCGGCTGCCGGCTCGAAGGGCTCCACGTCCACGTCGACGACGAACAGCGCACCGACGTCCCCGGTGTCTGGGCGGCCGGCGAGACCACCGGCATCGGCGGCGCGGACCTCGCCCTCGCCGAAGGACACATCGCGGGACGCTCCGCCGCCGCCCGCCTGACGCGTGCCGTACCCGACCCGCACGGGTGGGCGACGGCCGCCAAGTCCCGTACACGGTCGCGGAAGTTCATCGCCGCCCTCGACACCGTGTACGCGCCGCCCGCCAGTTGGACGGATCTCGTCACCGACGACACGATCGTGTGCCGCTGCGAAGAGGTCACCGGAGGTGCGATCCGCGAGGCCGTGGCCGGGCTCGGCGCCGGTGACGTGCGCACCGTGAAACTGCTGACGCGGGCCGGGATGGGCTGGTGCCAGGGGCGGATGTGCGGGCCCGCGGTCGCGGGACTCGCCGGGTGCGAACTCACCCCGTCCCGGCGGCCGTTCGCCCGACCCGTGCCGCTCGGCGTACTGGCGCACGCCGGCGAGGACGAGCACGCGCATCAATGACATGTCACACCCTATTGAGAGGGGACTCTCCATGACGACCACCCCGAACCGTCCCTGGCGCGGCATCCTCGTCGCCACCGCGCTCCCGCTGACCGACGAACTCGCCGTCGACTACGACAAGTTCGCCGAGCACTGCTCCTGGCTGGTCGACAACGGCTGCGACGGCGTCGTACCGAACGGTTCGCTCGGCGAGTACCAGGTACTCACCCCCGAGGAGCGCGCCAAGGTCGTCGAGACGGCCGTTGCCGCGATCGGCGGCGCGCGGGTGATGCCCGGTGTCGCCGCCTACGGTTCCGCCGAGTCCCGCCGCTGGGCCGAGCAGGCCCGCGACGCCGGCTGCGCCTCTGTGATGCTGCTGCCGCCCAACGCCTACCGCGCCGACGAGCGTTCGGTCCTCGCGCACTACGCGGAGGTCGCGAAGGCGGCCCTGCCGATCGTGGCGTACAACAACCCCATCGACACCAAGGTCGACCTGGTGCCGGAACTCCTCGCCAAGCTGCACGGCGAGGGGTACATCCACGCCGTCAAGGAGTTCTCCGGCGACGTCCGCCGCGCCTACCAGCTCGCCGAACTCGCGCCGGAACTGGACTTGTTGATCGGCGCCGACGACGTCCTGCTGGAACTGGCGCTCGCGGGCGCGAAGGGCTGGGTGGCCGGCTACCCGAACGCGCTGCCCGCCGCGAGCGTCGAGCTCTACCACGCGGCCGTCGACGGCGACCTGGCCACCGCGAAGAAGCTGTACGAGCAGCTGCACCCGCTGCTGCGCTGGGACTCCAAGGTCGAGTTCGTGCAGGCCATCAAGCTGTCCATGGACATCGTGGGCCGGTACGGCGGCCCGGTGCGCCCGCCGCGCGTTCCGCTGCTGCCCGGGCAGGAGGCCGTCGTGCGCGCCGCCACCGAGAGGGCGGTCGCGGCCGGACTCGCGTAAGTACCCTCGCATCGGCACCGATCCACCAGGAGCGTCATGCGCAGCAAACTCGTCCTGCACGCCGTCGACTCGCACACCGAGGGCATGCCGACCCGGGTGATCACCGGCGGCATCGGTACCGTCCCCGGTGCGACGATGAACGAGCGGCGGCTGTACTTCCGCGAACACCGCGACCACATCAGGCAGTTCCTGATGAACGAGCCGCGCGGCCACTCCGCGATGAGCGGTGCGATCCTGCAGCCGCCCACCCGCCCCGACTGCGACTGGGGCGTCGTCTACATCGAGGTCTCCGGCTATCTGCCGATGTGCGGGCACGGCACGATCGGCGTGGCCACCGTGCTCGTGGAGACGGGCATGGTCGAGGTCGTCGAGCCGGTCACCACGATCCGGCTGGACACCCCGGCAGGCCTGGTCGTCGCCGAGGTCGCGGTCGAGAACGGCGCGGCGAAGAACGTCACCCTCATGAACGTCCCGTCGTTCTCCGTCGGCCTGGACAGAGAAATCGCACTCGCCGACGGGCGGACGGTGACATACGACATGGCGTACGGCGGCAACTTCTACGCCATTCTGCCGCTGGACCAGTTCGAGCTGCCCTTCGACCGGTCTCGCAAGGACGACATCATCAATGCGGGCCTGTCCCTCATGGAGGCGATCAACAACCGGGACGAGCCCGTCCACCCCGAGGACGCCTCCATTCGCGGTTGCCATCACGTCCACCTGTACGCGCCCGGCGCGACCGCTCGGCACTCGCGGCACGCGATGGCGATCCACCCCGGCTGGTTCGACCGCTCACCCTGCGGCACGGGCACCAGCGCCCGCATGGCGCAGCTCCACGCGCGCGGCGAACTCCCGCTTCACACCGAGTTCGTGAACGAGTCCTTCATCGGCACCCGGTTCACCGGGCGGCTCCTCGGCACCACCGAGGTCGCCGGCGTGCCCGCCGTACTGCCCAGCTTCACCGGTCGTGCCTGGATCACCGGCACCGCGCAGTATTCGCTCGATCCCACCGACCCGTTCCCCGGCGGGTTCATCCTCTAGCCCGGGGATAATGGCCGGTCACGCGTGACATTGCACCACTAGGAGACTCCATGGCCGTCCAGCGCACCGGCGCCCCACCCACCACCGCACCGGATCTGCCCGCGCTGGGCGGGAAGAGCAGTTACCGCGAGCGGGTCGCCGACGCGCTCAGGGCCGCGCTGATCGCGGGCGAGCTGCGGCCCGGCGAGGTGTACTCCGCGCCGACGCTCGCCGCCCGCTTCGGCGTCTCGGCCACACCGGTGCGCGAGGCCATGCTCGACCTCGCCAAGGAGGGACTGGTCGACACCGTCCCGAACAAGGGATTCCGGGTCACCGCGGTCTCCGAGAAGCAGCTCGACGAGTACACCCACGTCCGCGCCCTGATCGAGATCCCCACGGTGGTGGGGCTGGCCAAGACCGCCGACCCCGTGTCGCTGGAGGCGCTGCGGCCCGCCGCCCGGGAGATCGTTCAGGCGGCCGTGGCCGGCGACCTCATCGCGTACGTCGAGGCCGACACCCGCTTCCATCTGGGGCTGCTGGCCCTGGCGGGCAACGCCCATCTCGTCGAGGTCGTCGGTGACCTGCGGGGGCGGTCCCGCCTCTACGGGCTCACCGCCCTCGTCAAGGAGGGACGTCTGCTGGCCTCCGCCCAGGAGCACCTGGACCTCCTCGACGCCCTGGTGGACCGTGACGAGCGGGCCGTGCGTGAGATCATGACCCGTCACCTGGGGCATGTCCGCGGTCTGTGGGCCGCGCACGACTGACATCGGAGTCGTGGCGCCGTGAGTGCGTTCCGGCCGGTTGCCCGATTATGCAAACCGCTTGCGTTAATTGCGCTATTCTTGCGCACATGACGCGACGACTTGCTGAGGTGGCGAAGAAGGTCGGGGTCAGTGAGGCCACGGTCAGCCGGGTACTCAACGGCAAACCCGGAGTCTCCGATTCGACCCGGCAGTCGGTGCTGTCGGCCCTGGACGTCCTCGGCTACGAGCGGCCCACCCAGCTGCGCGGTGAACGAGCGCGGCTGGTGGGCCTGGTGCTGCCCGAGTTGCAGAACCCCATCTTCCCCGCCTTCGCCGAGGTGATCGGCGGCGCGCTCGCCCAGCTCGGCCTCACCCCGGTGCTCTGCACCCAGACCAAGGGCGGGGTCTCCGAGGCCGACTATGTGACGCTGCTGCTGCAACAGCAGGTCTCCGGCGTCGTGTTCGCCGGCGGCCTGTACGCGCAGGCGGACGCGCCGCACGGCCACTACCGGCTGCTCGCCGAGCGCAAGATCCCGGTCGTCCTGCTCAACGCGGCCATCGACCACCTCGGTTTCCCCGCCGTCTCCTGTGACGACGCCGTCGCAGTGGAACAGGCCTGGCGGCACCTCGCCTCCCTCGGCCACGAACGCATCGGGCTGGTCCTCGGTCCTGCCGACCACATGCCGTCGGCAAGGAAGTTGACCGCCGCGCGGGCCCTGTCCCCGCATCTGCCCGACGAGTTCGTGGCACGTGCCATCTTCTCCATCGAGGGTGGCCACGCCGCGGCCTCCCGGCTGATCGACCGCGGTGTCACCGGCATCGTCTGCGCCAGTGACCCGCTCGCTCTCGGCGCGGTAAGGGCCGCTCGCCGCAAGGGACTTGACGTTCCGTCACAGATTTCCGTCGTCGGTTACGACGACTCCGCGTTCATGAACTGCACCGAGCCCCCGCTGACCACCGTCCGCCAGCCCATCGAGGCCATGGGCCGGGCGGCCGTCGAGCTCCTGAACTCTCAGGTCGGCGGCTCCGTCGTACCCGCCGAAGAGCTGCTCTTCGAACCGGAGTTGGTGGTCAGGGGTTCCACCGCGCAAGCCCCTCGCAGCTGACAGCCGTATCGCTGTCGAATAATTACAGATTCTGCGCGACATCTTGCGGAGGGATGTCGGCGGTGCTTGAGTGTGGGCGCCCACCGCTCCTGCCCAGAGGGGTCCACCGATGAGAAGCACCGGGTTCCGCCGTACCTTCGCCGCGATCGGCGTCTGTTCTCTCGCGCTCACCGCCGCCGCCTGCGGGTCCGGTGACGACTCGGCGAGCGGCAAGACACGCATCACGGTCAACTGCGAGCCGCCCAAGAGCGCCAAGGTCGACCGCAAGTTCTTCGACTCCGATGTCGCGTCCTTCGAGAAGAAGAACCCCGACATCGACGTCGTCGCGCACGACGCCTTCCCCTGCCAGGACCCGAAGACCTTCGACGCCAAGCTCGCCGGCGGCCAGATGGAGGACGTGTTCTACACGTACTTCACCGACGCCAAGCACGTCGTCGACATCAACCAGGCGGCCGATCTCACCCCGTACATCAAGGAGTTGAAGAGCTACAGCACTCTTCAGCAGCAGCTGCGCGACATCTACACCGTCGACGGCAAGATCTACGGCATACCGCGCACCGGCTACTCGATGGGCCTGATCTACAACCGCAAGCTCTTCCAGCAGGCCGGCCTCGACCCCGACAAGCCGCCGGCCACCTGGGCCGAGGTCCGCGCCGACGCCAAGAAGATCGCCGCCCTCGGCAACGGCACCATCGGCTATGCCGACTACAGCGCCCAGAACCAAGGGGGTTGGCACTTCACCGCCGAGATGTACTCACAGGGCGGCGACGTCGTCAGCGACGACGGCAAGAAGGCCACCATCGACACCCCGCAGGGCCACGCCGTGCTGCAGAACCTGCACGACATGCGCTGGACCGACAACTCGATGGGCAGCAAGCAGCTCCTCGTCATCAACGACGTGCAGCAGCTGATGGGTTCGGGCAAGCTCGGCATGTACCTCTCCGCCCCGGACAACATCCCGATCCTGGTCAAGGAGAAGGGCGGCAACTACGACGACCTCGCCCTCGGCCCGATGCCCGGCGGCCAGGGCACGCTCATCGGCGGCGACGGCTACATGTTCAACAAGCACGACACGCCCGCCCAGATCCGCGCCGGCCTCAAGTGGCTCGACAGCATGTTCCTCACCCCGGGCAGCGGCTTCCTCGGCGACTACGCCCGCGCGAAGAAGGCCGACGCCCCCGTCGGACTGCCCGAACCGCGCCTGTTCACCGGCGCCGCCGACGCCAAGGACCAACAGGTCAAGAAGGCCAACTCCAACGTCCCGGTGCAGAACTACCAGGCCTTCCTGGACGGCAACCAGTCCCTCCAGATGAAGATCGAGCCGCCGGACGCCCAGCAGCTCTACTCCGTCCTCGACTCTGCCGTCTCCGCCGTCCTCACCAAGAAGGACGCGAACATCGATCAACTCCTCAAGGACGCCTCCGGAAAGATCGACGGCATCCTGGCCCGGGGCTGACCCGATGACCCGGACGGCCACCCGGAGTCCCGCCCGGACGACGGCGGTACGACAGGTACAGGCGCCGCCCCCGGTAGGGGGCCGGGGGCGGCGCCGCCTCCTCGACCAGGCCCGCGCCTACGCCTTCCTCCTCGGCGGCCTCATCTGCTTCGCCCTGTTCTCCTGGTACCCGGCGATCCGCGCGGTCGTGATCGCCTTCCAGAAGTACACGCCCGGCTCCCCGCCCGAGTGGGTCGGCACCGCCAACTTCACCCGCGTCTGGCACGACCCCGAGTTCACCGCCGCCTGGCGCAACACCCTCGTCTTCACCCTGCTGGCCCTGCTCGTCGGCTTCGCGATCCCCTTCGTACTCGCCCTGGTCCTCAACGAGTTGAGGCACTGGAAGGCGTTCTTCAGGATTGTCGTCTACCTCCCCGTGATGATCCCGCCGGTGGTCACCGCCCTGCTGTGGAAGTGGTTCTACGACCCCGGGGCCGGCCTCGCCAACGAGACGCTGCGCTTTCTGCACCTGCCCACCTCGAACTGGTCCAACGGCACCGACACCGCCCTCATCTCCCTGGTGATCGTGGCCACATGGGCCAACATGGGCGGCACCGTCCTCATCTACCTGGCCGCACTCCAGTCCATCCCCGGCGAGCTGTACGAGGCCGCCGAACTCGACGGCGCGAGCCTCCTCCAGCGCGTGCGCCATGTGACGATCCCTCAGACCCGCTTCGTCATCCTGATGCTGATGCTCCTTCAGATCATCGCCACGATGCAGGTCTTCACCGAACCCTTCGTGATCACCGGAGGCGGTCCGGAGAGCGCCACCGTCACCATCCTCTACCTGATCTACAAATACGCCTTCCTCTACAACGACTTCGGCGGCGCCTGCGCGCTCAGCGTGATGCTCCTCGTGCTGCTCGGCGTCTTCTCCGCGGTCTATCTGCGGCTGACCCGCTCCGGAGAGGACGACCTGTGAGCACCCGCACGCTTCTCTCCCCGGCGGCGCTCGCCCGGCCGCGCGGCAGGGCCGTCTACTGGACCGTGTTCACCGGCGTCGTCGTGCTCTTCGCCGTCGCCTTCCTCTTCCCCGTCTACTGGATGGTCACCGGCGCGATGAAGTCGCCGGACGAGGTGGCGCAGACCCCGCCCACGATCATCCCCAAACACTGGCACCTCAGCGGCTACACCGACGCCTGGGACCTGATGCAGCTCCCGCAGCACCTGTGGAACACGGTCGTCCAGGCCGCCGGCGCCTGGGCCTTCCAGCTGGTCCTGTGCACGGCCGCCGCCTACGCCCTGTCCAAACTCAAGCCCGCCTTCGGCAAGTTGATCCTCGGCGGCATCCTCGCGACGCTGATGGTCCCCGCGCAGGCCCTGGTCGTACCGAAGTACCTGACCGTCGCCGACCTCCCGCTGATCCACACCAGCCTGCTCAACGACCCCCTCGGCATCTGGCTGCCGGCCGTCGCCAACGCCTTCAACCTGTACCTCCTCAAACGGTTCTTCGACCAACTCCCGCGCGACGTCATGGAGGCCGCCGAGATCGACGGAGCCGGAAAACTCCGCATCCTGTGGTCCATCGTGCTGCCCATGTCCCGGCCCGTGCTCGGCGTCGTCTCGATCTTCGCCCTGGTCGCCGTGTGGCAGGACTTCCTGTGGCCGCTGATGGTCTTCTCCGACACCGACAGACAGCCGATCAGCGTGGCACTCGTCCAGCTGTCGCAGAACATCCAACTGACCGTGCTCATCGCCGCGATGGTGATCGCGAGCATCCCCATGGTCGCCATGTTCCTGGTCTTCCAGCGCCACATCATCGCCGGGATCAGCGCGGGCAGCACGAAGGGCTGACACCGCCCCTCGGCGCCCCCCGACAGAAAGGCCAGCACAGTGGGACAGCCCAGGCATGCCCAAAGCCACGACGAGTGGTGGCGCTCCGCCGTCATCTACCAGGTGTACGTGCGCAGCTTCGCGGACGGCGACGGCGACGGCACCGGCGACCTCGCGGGAGTCCGCTCCAGACTGCCGTATCTCGCCGAACTCGGCGTGGACGCCCTGTGGTTCACCCCCTGGTACCTGTCGCCGATGAAGGACGGCGGCTACGACGTCGCCGACTACCGCGCCATCGACCCGGCCTTCGGCTCGCTCGCCGAGGCCGAGAAACTCATCGGCGAGGCACGCGAGCTGGGCATCCGCACGATCGTCGACATCGTGCCGAACCATGTCTCCGACCAGCACCCGTGGTTCCGTGCCGCCCTCGCCGGCGGCCCCGAACGCGACCTGTTCCACTTCCGCCCCGGACGCGGCGCCCACGGTGAACTCCCGCCCAACGACTGGCCGTCCCAGTTCGCCGCCTCCACCGAACCCGTGTGGACCCGCCTCCCCGACGGCGACTGGTACCTCCACCTGTTCACCCCCGAACAGCCCGACCTCAACTGGGCCCACCCGGCGGTGCGCCAGGAGCACGAGGACATCCTGCGCTTCTGGTTCGAGCGCGGCGTCGCCGGAGTTCGCATCGACTCGGCGGCTTTGCTAGCCAAGGACCCGGCACTGCCCGACTTCGTCGAGGGCCGCGACCCCAACCCCTTCGTCGACCGCGACGAACTCCACGACATCTACCGCGCCTGGCGGGCCGTCGCCGACGAGTACGGCGGTGTCTTCGTCGGCGAGGTCTGGCTCCCCGACACCGAACGCTTCGCCCGCTACCTGCGCCCCGACGAACTGCACACCGCCTTCAACTTCTCCTTCCTGTCCTGCCCCTGGAACCCGGACCGGCTGCGCGCCTCGATCGACGAGACCCTCGCCGAGCACGCCCCGATCGGCGCCCCCGCCACCTGGGTCCTGTGCAACCACGACGTGACCCGCACGGTCACCCGCTACGGCCGCGCCGACACCGGCTTCGACTTCGCCACCAAGGCCTTCGGCACCCCGACCGACCTCGCCCTCGGCACCCGGCGCGCCAGGGCGGCGGCGCTGCTGTCGCTGGCCCTGCCCGGCGTCGTCTACCTCTACCAGGGGGAGGAGTTGGGGCTGCCCGAGGTCGAGCTGCCGGTCGACCGCATCCAGGATCCGATGTACCTCCGGTCGGGCGGCACCGACCCCGGCCGCGACGGCTGCCGGGTACCGCTGCCGTGGGTGGCCGACGCGCCGTACGCGGGCTTCGGCTCGCGCGGTGAGCCCTGGCTGCCGCAGCCGGCCGGCTGGACATCGTACGCGGTCGACCGTCAGCAGCGGACTGCCGACTCCATGCTCCACCTCTACCGCGAGGCGATCCGTCTCCGGCCGGCCTTCGGCGACGGCCCCCTCACCTGGCAGCCCGCCCCCGACGGAGTCCTCGCCTTCGCCCGTGCGGACGGCGCGACCTGCGTGGTCAACCTCTCGGGCGCGCCCGTCGACCTCCCCCCGGACACCCGACTCCTGCTCACCAGCGGCCCCCTGGACGACCAGGGCCGGCTGTCACAGGACACGGCGGCCTGGCTGCACACCGCGTAATGCCGACGGGCGACTGCCGACAGTCGACGATCAACGGTCGACGGCGGCCAGTCACCAGCCGACCGCCACCCCGCATCCCGCTATCCCCGCACCCCCACCTCGAAGGGATCAGCACATGCGCAGCACCATGTTCGGAACTGTCAGGCGCATGCCAAGCATCGGTGCGGCCGTCGCGCTCGCCGCGGGCATGCTCGTCGCCCTGACCCCCGCCGCCGCCCACGCGGCCTCCGGCGCATCCCTCCCCTTCACCTCCGTCGAGGCCGAGTCCGCCACCACGACCGGGACCAGGATCGGCCCCGACTACACCCAGGGAAGCCTCGCTTCCGAGGCCTCCGGACGGCAGGCCGTACGGCTCACCTCCGGACAGCGCGTCGAGTTCACCGTGCCGCGCGCGGCCAACGCCGTGAACGTGTCCTACAGCGTTTTGGACGGGCAGAGCGGCAGCCTCGACGTGTACGTCAACGGCACCAGGATCGCCAAGACGCTCGCCGTCACCTCCAAGTACTCGTACGTCGACACCGGTTGGATCGCGGGCGCCAAGACGCACCACTTCTTCGACAACTCCCGTCTCCTGCTGGGCCAGAACGTGCAGCAGGGCGACAAGGTCGCCTTCGTCGCGACGGGCACCCAGGTCACCGTCGACGTCGCCGAATTCGAGCAGGTCGCCGGGGCCGCCGCACAGCCCGCCGGTTCGGTGTCCGTGGTCTCCAAGGGCGCTGACCCCAGCGGCGCGGGCGACTCCACCCAGGCCTTCCGGGACGCCATCTCCGCCGCCCAGGGGGGAGTGGTGTGGATCGAGCCGGGCGACTACCGGCTCACCTCCTCCCTCAGCGGCGTACAGAATGTGACATTGCAGGGTGCCGGTCAGTGGTACTCGGTCGTGCACACCTCGCGGTTCATCGACCAGTCCGGTTCCTCCGGCGGCGTCCACATCAAGGACTTCGCGGTCGTCGGCGAGGTCACCGAACGCGTCGACTCCAACCCGGACAACTTCGTCAACGGGACGCTCGGGCCCGGGAGTTCGGTCTCCGGGATGTGGATCCAGCACCTCAAGTGCGGCTTCTGGCTGATGGGCGACAACGACAACCTCGTCGTCGAGAACAACCGCATCCTCGACACCACCGCCGACGGCCTCAACCTCAACGGCACCGCCCACGGCGTGATCGTCCGCAACAACTTCCTGCGCAACCAGGGAGACGACTCCCTCGCCATGTGGTCGCTCAACTCCCCGGACACCAACAGCAGTTTCGAGAACAACACCATCTCGCAGCCGAACCTCGCCAACGGCATAGCGATCTACGACGGCACCAACATCACGGTCAGGAACAACCTGATCTCCGACACCAACGCCCTCGGCAGCGGTATCGCGATCTCCAACCAGAAGTTCCTCGACCCGTTCTACCCCCTCGCCGGCACCATCACGGTCGACGGCAACACCCTCGTCCGCACCGGCGCGATCAACCCCAACTGGGGCCATCCCATGGGCGCGTTGCGCGTCGACTCGTACGACAGCGCGGTCAACGCCACCGTCGACATCACCAACACGACGATCACCAACAGCCCGTACAGCGCCTTCGAGTTCGTGTCCGGCGGTGGCCACGGCCACTCGACAGGCAACGTCACCGTCAGCGGCGCGACCGTGCAGAACACCGGCACGGTCGTCGTCCAGGCCGAGGCGCAGGGTGCGGCGAAATTCAGCAACGTCCAGGCCACCGGTGTGGGCGCGGCCGGCATCTACAACTGCCCCTACCCGTCCGGCTCCGGCACCTTCACCCTCGCCGACGGCGGAGGCAACTCCGGCTGGAACAGCACCTGGTCGGACTGCTCGACCTGGCCGCAGCCCGGCCAGGGCAACCCGCCCCCGGACCAGAACACCAACCTCGCCAAGGGCCGTCCGGCCACCGCGACCGGCTCGCAGGACGTGTACACGCCCGGCAAGGCTGTCGACGGCGACGCGAACACCTACTGGGAGTCCACCGACAACGCCTTCCCGCAGGCCTGGACGGTCGACCTCGGCGCGGCCCAGGCCGTCCGCAGGCTGGTGCTGAAGCTGCCGCCCGCGTCCGCGTGGAGCGCGCGCACGCAGACCGTCACCGTGCTGGGCGGCACCGACGGCTCCACCTACTCGACCGTCGTCGGCGCCACCGGCTACCGCTTCGACCCGGCGACCGGCAACACGGTCACCGTGGCCCTGCCGAGCGGCACCAGCCTGCGCTGTCTGCGGCTCAGTGTCAGCGCCAACTCCGGCTGGCCGGCGGCGCAGTTCAGCGAAATGGAGGCGTATCAGACTTCGTGAGCCGGTCCTGGACCGGAAGCGTCCCGCGCTTCGCCGCCTGGATCTGCTCGTACACATGGGTCCGCAGTTCGGCGAAGCGCGGGGCGACCCGGGTGTGCAACTGGTCGCGTTCCACGGGCAGATCGACTTTCAGCTGCTCCTGCACGACGGTCGGCGACGCGGACAGGACGACCACCCGCTCGCCCAAGTAGACGGCCTCGTCGATGTCGTGGGTGACGAAGAGGATGGTGATGCCGCGCTCCCGCCACAACCCCCGTACCAGGTCCTCCAGATCGGCCCGGGTCTGCGCGTCGACCGCCGCGAACGGCTCGTCCATCAGCAGGACTTCGGGCTCGTAGGCGAGTGCGCGGGCGATCGCGACCCGTTGCTGCATGCCACCGGACAGCTGCCACGGATACGCCCCGGCCGCCTCCGCCAGTCCCACCGACTCCAGCGCGTCCGTGACCAGTTCCCGTCGCCGGGACTTGCTCAGGTCCTTCTGCTTCAGGGGCAGTTCGACGTTCTCGCCGACCCGCATCCAGGGGAACAGGCTGCGCCCGTACTCCTGGAACACGAACGCCATCCCGGGTGGCGGACCGCTCACCTTCCGTCCGTTCAGGAGGACTTCGCCCGCGGTCGGGGTGAGCAGTCCGCCCATGCACTTGAGCAGGGTGGTCTTGCCGCAGCCCGACGGGCCGACGAGACAGACGAGTTCGCCGGCTTCGACGGTGAAGGTGAGGTCCCGCACCGCCTCCACCCGGCGGCCGGAACCCTCGTAGACCTTGTTGAGGCCGCGTACGTCGAGCATGGACCGCCCTTTCACGATGTTCACGGGGACCGGCGGGTGGCCGCGCGCAGACCGTGGTACCAGCCGAGCACCCGCCGCTCGACCATCTGGAAGACGACGGAGAGCAGGAATCCCAGCATCCCCAGGACGAGGATGCCGGTCCACATGTCGGGCACCGCGAAACTGCGCTGGAACTGGACGACGGTGTAGCCCAGACCGTCGGTGCCCGCGAACATCTCACTGATGACCATGAGGATGATCCCGATGGACAGGGCCTGGCGCAGCCCGGTGAAGATCTGCGGGCTCGCCGAGCGCAGCACCAGGCTCCGCAGGCGGGCGGCGCCCGTGATGCCGTAGGAGAGGGCCGTCTCCTTCATGACCGGGTCGACCGCGCGGACGCCCTCGACCGTGTTGAGGAGGATCGGCCAGACGCAGCCGCTCGCGATGACCACGATCTTCATCGTGTCACCGATGCCAGCGAACAGCATGATGACCGGGACCAGGACCGGCGGCGGCACCGCGCGCAGGAACTCCAGAACCGGTTCGCACACCGCGCGCACCCGCCGGTAGGAGCCGATGACGGTGCCGAGCGCGATCCCGGCGACAGCTGCAGCGGCGTAACCGGCCGTCAGCCGCAGCACACTTGGCAGGACGTCCGTCCTGAACCGGTCGGCGGTCCACACGTCCGGGAAGGTCCTGAGGATGGTCCGCAGCGGTGGCCAGAACACATTGGTGCTGCCGTCCGACGCCAGCCACCAGACGGTGAGCAGCACCGCCGGGAGCGCGACCACGAACAGCGGCCGGAGCAGAACGCGCCTCACACCGCCACCTCCCCGCGCACGGACTGGTGCCAGGCCAGCGCCCGCCGTTCCACCGTCCGGGCGCCCACGTTGATGATCAGCCCCAGCAGACCGGTCACCACGATCAGCGCGTACATCTCGGGCACGGCCTGGGAGCTCTGCGCGACCATGATGGTGGCGCCCAACCCCGGTGCCCCGATGACCAGTTCGGCCGTGATGGTGAGGATCAGCGCGACGGCCGCCGCCAGCCGTACACCCGTCATGACGTACGGCAGCGCGCTCGGCCACAGCACGTGCCGGACCCGCGCCCAGGTGCCGAGACCGTAGGACCGCGCCGTCTCCTCGGCGACCGGGTCGACGTCCTGGACGCCGTAGAGGACCTGGATGAGGATCTGCCAGAAGGAGGCGTAGACGACGAGCAACAGCACTGACTTGAGTTCGGTGCCGTACAACAGCACTGCCAGGGGGATGAGGGCGACCGAGGGGATGGGGCGGAGGAACTCGATCGTCGAGGCGCTCGCCTCGCGGAGGTAGGGGACGACGGAGAGCAGGACTCCCGCGACGACGCCCGCGCCGACGGCGATCGCGAGGCCGAGGGCCCAGCCGGTGAGGGTGTCGCCGAGCGCCGACCAGAACGCGCCGTCCGTCAGCTCGTCCCAGAGCGCGGACGCGATCCGGCTGGTGGGAGGGAAGTAGGCCTCCTTGACGATGCCGACGCGCGGCACGACCTCGCCGAGGGCGAGGAAGGCCGCGAGTCCGGCCGCACCGAGTGCGGTGTTCAGTCCCTTCACGGGAGCAGCGTGTTCAGGTCGGGGGTCTTCTTGAAGAGGCCGTCCGTCTCACTCAGCTTCTCCAGCGCCTCGATCGAGGAACGGTTGGGATCGGCGGGCCACTTGGGCAGGATCACCTTGGCCAGCACACTGGCCGGGACCTTGGTGTAGGTGGCGACGATCTGGCGGACCTCGTCCGGGTGGGCGTCGGCGTAGGCCAGGGACTCGGCGGTGGCCTCCTGGAACTTCTTGACCACGTCCGGGTTCTTGGCCGCGTACGCCGACGACGTGAAGTACATGGCGACGGTGAGGTTCGGCGCCACGTCGACCAGCGGCCACGCGATCTGCTGGGCGCCCTGGTTCAGCATCGTGGTGAGCGCGGGTTCTACGGCCATCGCCGCGTCGATCTGCCCCTTGTCGAGCGCGGCCGGCATCTGGTCGAAGGCCAGCTCGACGAACTTCACCTTGTCCGGGTCGCCGCCGGCCTTGCGGACGGATTCGCGTACGGCCGTCTCGTTGATGTTCTTCAGCGTGTTGACCGCGACCTTCTTGCCCTCCAGTGCCTTCGCCGACTTGAGGGTGCTGCCCTTCTTGACGACGAGGGCGCCGAAGTCCTTGCCCGAGACGCCGGTTGAGGCGACACCGTTGGCGATGGCCTTCACCGGGACGCCGTTGGACTGGGCGAGCATCAGCGAGGTCATGTTGGAGAAGCCGAACTGGAACTGGCCGCTGACGACACCCGGCACGATGGCCGCGCCGCCCTGTGCGAGCGTCATGGTCAGTTTCAGGCCGTGCTTGGTGTAGAAGCCCTGCTTCTGGCCGAGGTAGAGGGGGGCGACATCGACGATGGGGATGACCCCCACCTTGACCGTGGTGGTGCCTCCCGAGGACGTGCTCTTCGACGAACTCGACCCGTCGGACGAGCCACAGGCCGCGGTGGCGAGCAGAAATGTGCCGACCGTGAGACCGGCGAGCAGACGACGCATACGGCTCCTCCTGTGCAGACAACGGTGTTCCGACAGGCTGTGCGCACAGCGCACAGTGGTGCTCTTCTTGGTGCTCAGCGGGAACGTAGAACCCGGCGTCCGACCGGGTCAATGGTTTGGCTAACAAAATTGTTGACAGTTATCGAAATGCGCTTCTACCGTGCTCCCGGAGCGCACCCCGTGCGTCCGTCTGGAGGCGACGATGCCTGCGGCAGTCCGCGCACCGCACTTCGTGAGGTCCTTCGAGCGCGGCCTCGCCGTCATCCGCTCCTTCGACGCCGAGCATCCCGCCCGTACGCTCAGCGAGGTGGCCCGCGCCTGCGAGCTGACCCGCGCCGCCGCCCGCCGGCTGCTGCTGACCCTGGCCGACCTCGGCTACGTCCAGTCCGACGGGCGCCTGTTCCGGCTCACCCCGCGCGTCCTGGAGCTCGGCTACTCCTACCTCGCGGGCTCCACCCTGCCGCAGATCGTGGTCCCGCATCTGGAGCAACTCGTCGCGCGGACAGGGGAGTCGGCGTCCCTGTGCGTCCTCGACGGCGACGACGTCGTCCACGTCGCCTGTCTCCCGGCCCGCCGCATCCTGGCCGCCACGATCACGGTGGGCACCCGCCACCCCGCCCGCACCACCGCGGTGGGTCGGGTGCTCCTCGCCCACCTGCCGGCCGATGAATTGGCCGCCCGACCGTCAACCGACGTACTGCGCAAGGAACTTCACCGGCTACGGCACGAGGGGTACGCGCTCGGCGACGAGGAACTGGAGGAGGGGCTCAGATCGGTCGCCGTCCCGGTGCGGGACCGGGACGGCGCGGTGGTCGCCGGCGTGAGTGTCGCAGTGCCCGCGGGCCGGCACTCCGCCGAGGCCGTACGGCGGGACGTGCTGCCCCAGTTGCTGGCGGCGGTGGCGCTCATCGACGACGATCTGCGGATCACAGATCGAGCACGAGCCGCTTCCCCCGGCAGCGTGAGACGCAGATGAGCATCGTCTCGCCGGCCGCCCGCTCCTCCTCGCTCAGCACCGAGTCCCGGTGGTCCGGGGTGCCTTCGAGGACGTCGGTCTCGCAGGTCCCGCAGGTGCCCTCGGTGCAGGAGAACAGCACCTCGACCCCGGCGGCGCGCACGGTGTCGAGCACGGACACGCCCACCGGGACGGTGACGGACTTGCCGCTCCGCTCCAACACCACCTCGAACTCGCTGTCGGCGCCCGCCTCTTGGACCTTCGGCTGGAAGCGCTCCAGGTGCAGGATGCCGCCGGGGCACCGTGCCTCGACCGCGTCGAGCAGCGGTCCGGGGCCGCAGCAGTAGACGAGGGTGCCCTCGGGCACGTCGTCCAGGACGGACGGCAGATCCAGCAGTCCGACCTCGTCCTGCGGGGCCACGGTGACGCGGTCGCCGTAGCGGCTCAACTCCTCCGTGAAGGCTATGGAGTTGCGGGTGCGGCCGCCGTAGAGCAGGCTCCACTCGGCGCCCGCCGCCTCCGCCGCGGCCAGCATCGGCAGGAGCGGGGTGATGCCGATGCCGCCCGCGACGAAGCGGTAGCGGGGGGCCGGCTCCAGCCGGAAGTGGTTGCGCGGTCCGCGCACCCGCACCTTGTCGCCCTGCCCCAACTGCTCGTGCACATACGCCGATCCGCCCCGCCCGTCCGGCTCCCGCAGCACCGCGATCCGCCACGCCCGACGATCCGCCGGGTCACCGCACAGCGAGTACTGGCGCTCCAGACCGGAACCGAGGAGGACGTCGATGTGCGCGCCCGGCTCCCAGAGCGGCAGTTGCTCGCCGAGCGGGTGGCGCAGGGTGAGGGCGAGCACGCCGTCGGCCGCGAACTCCCGCCGGTCGACGACGAGTTCGGCCTCGTAGGTGGTCATGCGTCGGCTCCCTGCGGCTCGTCGACCGAGTGGCCCCGGGGGTGGGCGAGCATCCACTCCCACATCTCGATCGGATCCTGCGAGGTGTGCTCGCGCCCGCAGTGACAGGTGCCGTGCAGGATGTCGGTGCCCGGCAGCCAGTCGATGCGGTAGACCTCGCCGGTCGGAGCGGTCACTGGACCTTCTCCACCGGCTTGGCGCCCTCCTCGGCCAGCCGGGCGAGAATCCGGCGGGCGGCGAGACCGCCGGTGTCGATGTTGATGCTCAGCTCCTGATAGCCGGCGCGCTCCGAACCGAGCGTCCGCTGAAGGAGGTTGAGGGCGTCCACGTCCTGCATGACGACGGTGTGGTTGTTGCTCCGCAGGAACTCGGTGACCTCGGCGTCGTCCGTGGCCCAGTCGCGCGAGACCGCCCAGAAGTCGTACACCTTGCCGTCGGAGGAGGGCGTGATGGCGTAGGTGATCTCGGTGTGGAAGCCGTTCGGGTCGCTGCCGTCCGCCTCGGGGAGTACGCCCACCGGGGCGATGCGGCTGTGCAGGAGGTAGAGGCAGGGCGCGTGGTACTCGATGTCCTGCCAGCGGGTGATCCGCCCCTGTATGCCGGTGGACCTGGCGTAGAACGGCGGGCACTCGGCGTCGTCCATGTGCCGGCTCACGCGTACGACGCCGGCGCCCTCGTCGACCTCTGTGGTGATCGGCGTCTCGGCGACCTCGGGGGAGCCGATGTAACCGCCGTGCAGGTATGTCTCGTGGGAGAGGTCGAGGAGGTTGTCGACGAGGAGGCCGTAGTCGGCGTCGATCGGCTCCATGCCGCTGACCGTGACCCAGTCGGGGGAGGCGAGGTGCGGGGCCCGCGGGACGATCTCCGGGTCGGCGAGGGCCGGGTCGCCGATCCACACCCAGACCAGCGCGTCCTGCTCGACCACCGGGTACGAGGCGACACGGGCGGTGCGGGGGATGCGTTTCTGCCCCGGCACGTACACGCAGCTGCCTGTCGTGTCGTAGGTGAAGCCGTGGTAGCCGCAGACGATCCGGTCCCCGTCGAGCCGGCTCTCGGAGAGCGGGAACCGCCGGTGCACACACCGGTCGTGCAGCGCCACGGGGGTGCCGTCGTCCTCGGTGCGGTAGAAGACGAGGGGTTCGCCGAGGATCGTCCGGCCGAGCAGGTCACGGCCGACCTCGTGGCTGTAGGCGGCGACGTACCACTGGTTCCTGGCGAAGGCGGTGGTGTGCGGCATCGTTGCGGCTCCCGTCGTTGGGTGGTGGCGACATCGTCCGGAAGGGCGTCACCGGGGCGCAATACCTCTTCCGTCTCGCGGAAGGAGCAGGGGAAATTGCCTGTTCAGGGCAGGTGCTCGTCTGTGGAAGTGGAATCAGGAGTGCGAAGGGCCGACGACGTCGCTGAGCGTTCCCGTCGGCGGGTTGCGTCAACCCCGGCGCTTCCGTTTTGTTCTATGTGGCAGCTTTGGGCATTTTCTATCTAGTGTTGTGCCACCAACTGGTGATACACCGGCAGAAGTTGTATCGCAGCAGATCAATCCTGATTGTTTCCGCGTCGACAGGCTGCGGGGTCGAAGCCGGGTCGAATTTGCCGTTTTCCGCCTCTCCAGCGCGTAGTTGCAGGTCAGGGGCGGGGATGAGCGGTCCCGTCTGGCAGCGGGCTTCGTGGCCGCCGCGCTGGTCATGCGGTGTGACGACGCGACCGCCGTGATCTTCTGGGCCCTGCTTCGGTGGGTGCTGCAGACCGACCGGCGCGCAGCCACACTGATCGGCTTGCTGACCGGCGTGTCGACTGTGTGCCTGGTTGCTGCTGACGGCATGCACGCAGTGATCGCTCAGGACTCGGGGGGATTGCCCTCGTGGTTGCCGCACTCTGGGGAGTCGAGCGCTGGCTGCGCCGCGTGCTGGAGACCGCCGTGTCGGAGACCCCGAGCCGTCGGCCGCCCCCGACTGGCCGCGGCTAACACAAAGAAGCGCCGGGAACCGTACCTACAGGTATCCCGGCTCCCCGTTGGCCACGAACCGTGTCAGGGATTGCTCCAGCAGCTCCAGAAACTGACGCAGATCATCAGCCACCCTGTCGAGTTCGGGATCGTCCATTGATGCTGTGCGCGTCCGGTAGACCACTCCGCTGGGACCGGTGAGATAACACAGTCCGCCACCGTTCGAGCCGATGAACAGGCCACGAGCCTCCTCACCCGTGCCGTCGCCGGCAGCGCCGTACTCCTTGAGCCGCAGAAGGACGTCAGGTACCGGGTCGACGAAGTAGCCGTTGCCGACGTCCGCCCAGACGATGTCGCCGATGCTGTCGTAGAGGGTGACCAGGTCGGCGGGGGCGAGATCCAGTCCGGCCAGAGCGCGGGCCGCCGTCTGATCGGCGGGGTCGGCCGACCGGCTCCTGCGGCAATAACGGCTCCAGACAGTCCCGCAGCTCATCCGACAGGATCCACGGCGACGTTCCCACATCGGACCGGACACTCAACTCCCGCCCCGTACACGGCCATCAGGACCGATCCATCTCTTTGTGTTAGCCGTTGTAGGTCTGGTGGTCAGGATCGTCGAGGGTGTGCAGGTCAAGTCAGGATCGAGGAGTCCCCAGCTCAGCAAGTCATGTCGACTGCGATGAACCGTCGTTGACCGTGACTGACCGCCCGATGTGGCACGGCTGTGGCACTGGGGTGAACGACATCGGCCCGTGCGGTTCGCCCTCCGGGCGTAACTGCTCAAGATCCGGGACCGGCGGGCCATCCCGTACCGGTGCTGTCCGTCCCGGCCGGCACACTGCCACCATGGACACCACGCCCGAGTAAATAAGCTCCCGGACAGCCGCCGCATGGACGGTTGCGCTCGCGGTCCTCGGAGGATTCACAGACTTCGCCTGGGGCGGACCGTTCCTCGCCGTCACCTGCGGCCTTTCCGTGGGAGGCAGCGCCGCCGTGGGCACGGCCCTGTCGCATCGTCGCAACCATTCGGGAAGGCCAGGGGAAGGCCGCCGCGCTCGGGTACGCCGACGGCATCGCGGACATGATGGTGCTGGGGATATCCGCATACCGGGCCTCCGTCTTTCCGCTGTCCGGCCCCGACGCAGTAGACGCCGCCGAGCGCATGGCGCGCCGCAAGGCCGCCTGCCAACTCACGCCCGCCGACGGGCTTCCCCATCAGATTCGTGAGGCCGCGGCCGCCGCTCTCGGAGCGATTGACGAGGGGCGACACCGCGACACCCAGTCCGCCATCGAGGACCTTATGAGGGCCGTCCAGGAGCAGCGCCGCGGCACCTGACTGAGGTGCCCTGCGCTTCTGGGACAGCAGCGTCGAGGGTTCTCCTTAAGCCTGTAGAAGTCCTTGGACGGGCCTTTCTTGGTTCGCCCGGCCGGTGCGGGCCGCGCGGGAGCGGGGTGGTGGGCATCCGCGGATGAGGCGGCCGTGGCGGCTGTCGCTGGCCGAGCGGGTGCTGCCTGGTGGCGGTGTACTGCCGGACCGGCCTGACCATGCGCCAGCCGGCCGTGCTGTTCGGGATCTGTCCGGCCACCGTGTGCCGGACCATCCAGCAAGCGGACACGCCCCTGGCGCCGGAGCCGGCGCTCCGCCCCGAAGGTGCGGTGGACCGGCTGCGGATCGTGGACGGCAAGCTGATCCCCGTGCGCGACCGCACCGGTGCCGCCTCCAGCCGCAACTACCGCTTCTCCGTGAACGTGTAGGTCGTCATCGATGCCGACGCCCGCCTGGTCACAGCCACCGGCGCTCCGGTGGCGGGCAACGTGGCCGACGCCCATGCTTTTCGGGACACCGGCCTGGCCGTGGTCTGTTCCGGAACCACCGTGCTCGCCTGCGGCGGTAGACCATCCGCTCACCGCGGACACCGCCATCTGGATCTACCGGCAGACAGTCGGCATCGTCCAAGAGGCCGACTGCGAGATGGTCGTCCGGTCGACCGAGGACCCATTGTCGCTGCGTGAGCACAGCTCCCGACTGGCGGAGCCGTATCCGAAGGGCCGGCTGATCGAGATCACCGACTCGTCCACCCGCTTCCCCGAGGACCGGATCCGAACAACTCGCCGAAGCACTCGCCGACTTGCCGATGCGGACCGAGGTGCGGAGCCGGTGGGGCGCATCGACTGAGCACAGGGACGGCGGGCGGCACTCACCTCACCCGCCCGACGCGGGGGATCGGCGGTGTGGCCGAATCGCCGCCCCTGGATCAAGTGCGCCTTGAGCGGGGCGAGTCGGCGCGCATTGCCCGTACCGCGCGGCCCGGCAGACCAAGCATCAGAGTGGGAAAGGGGAGTTACCCCACCGCCGGGAGCAACTCCGCCGAGCTCCTTGCGTCCTGCGCCCGTCCGGCCCGACAGCGGGGAGCAACGTCAGGAGACGGCACAGACGGCTGGAGCGCGGAGCTGTGTCATGGTGCGCTCCGCCGCGTGGGCGCGACCGGCTACGACCGGCCCGCAGCTTGAATCCGCTCCCCGGTGGGGCACCGAGGGTTCTCAGCGTTCGGTGAGCAGACCCGCGTCGTGCGCCAGGACGGCGGCCTGTACGCGGTTGGCGCAGCCGGTGCGGGTCAGGATCCTGCTGATGTGCGCCTTGACCGTGCCGGCGCTCAGATACAACTGCTCTGCGATCTCCCCGTTGGACAGACCGGTGCCGAGCAACCGCAGGACGTCCCGTTCGGCCGGGGTCAGCTCCTCGGTCCTGCGCAGGGCGGCCTCGGTGTCACGGCCGGACCGTATGTGCCGTTCCAGTAGTTGTCTTGTGATGCGCGGTGCCAGGACCGGCTCCCCGCTCGCGGCGAGTTGCACGGCGCGGATCAGCTCTGTGGGGCCGGTGTCCTTGAGCAGGAACCCGCTCGCCCCGGCTCGCAGAGCCTGCGTCACGCTCGCCTCCTGGCCGAACGCCGTGAGCATCACGACGCACGTGCGGGGCGAGAGACGGCCGATGTCCTCCGCGGCCGCGATCCCGTCCTTGCCCGGCATCTGGATGTCGAGCAGTGCCACATCGATCTCCCGCGTGCGGCACGCCGCGACGGCTTCCAGGCCGTCGCCCGCCTCGGCCACCACCTCGATGTCGTCGGCGTTCTCCAGGATCAGCCGGATCCCGACGCGCATCAGTGCCTCGTCGTCGGCTACCAGAACTCGGATCACCGGCTCATCTTAGGGCGGCCGTCATCAGCAGGAACACGAGATACCCGATTGTCGGCAGGACCACGAGCACCGCTGCGCAACCTGCTCCCAGGACACGTGGCCATGTCAGGATCTCGTCGGCAAGGGGAGAGCGACTGCCTCCCTGTCCGGCCAGTTCCCCCTGTCCTGTGGCCCCGGACAGGGGCCGGGGCGCGTCCGCGGGAGGTCCGGCGGCCGGCCCCGCGAACGCGCGCACACTCTCCTGCTCCTCCCTCTGCTTCCGTTCCTGCGACCGTGACGGCAGCCATGCCACCACACGGAAACCGCCGCCGGGCACGGCACCCGCCTCGAACGCTCCGCCCAGCAATGAGATCCGCTCCTGAAGACCGGCCAGCCCACTGCGGGTTCCGCCCTGTGAGCGGCCGTCCGTAAGCGGTGCGCCGTTGGTGACGGACACCTCTGTCCCGTCCCCCGCGTTCCTGACATCCACCCGGGTGGCCGCACCGGACGCGTGCTTCAGTATGTTCGTCAGTCCTTCGCGGACCACCCGGTGGATCGCCTGCCGGGTGCGGTCGCCCACCATCGCCGAGTCGGGCACGGACCAGTCGAGTTCGATCACTCCGCCCGTCCGGCGGAACTCCGTCACCAGGGCGGTGATGTCCTCCCGCGTACCCCGGTCGCTCCCGGAGCCGTCCGCCAGGTCGGCGTGGCGCAGCACCCCGAGGATCTCGCGCAGCTCCTCCATGGCCGTACCGGCGGTCGTGCGCAGAAGTTCCGCCTGTCCGGTGAGGGGAGGCGCCTGGCGCGCCGCCGCGAGTTCCAGTGCCCCGGCGTGTACGGAGATCAGGCTCAGCCGGTGGCCCAGCAGATCGTGCATCTCGCCCGCGATCCGGTTCCGCTCCTCCAGCCGGGCGGTCGAGGCGCTCAGCGAACGGGCCTGCTCCAGATAGGCGTTGCGCTCCCGCAGCAGATCGACCAGGGGCCGCCGCTGTCCCAGCAGGGTGCCGGCGACAGCGGGAAGCAGCAGGAGCAGCACCATGGAGACCGCGTTGCCGGCCAGTTCCACCGGCAGGTCCTCCCACTGGGGGATCACCCGTACGGCAGTCAGGAGGGCCACGGCGGCGCAGCCTACTCCGACGACCTGCCAGGCACGCCGCGTCGGGGCGATACGCCGGGTGGCTGACAGCGTGAGCAGCGCCACCGCCGCCAGCGTCCATACGTTGTGACCGACGATCAGCGGAGATACGCCGAGGACCACGGCGACCGGCCTGTTCCGCCGCGCGGCGACAAGCAGCGTCGCCCACAGAGCTTCGAGTACCGCCAGAGCGGGCCGGTCCGGCGGCACCAGCAGCAGGGGGAGCAGTCCGAAGGACGCCGTCAGGGCGCACAGCAGCAATTCGCCTACGACCGTACGGCGCGGAGTGGTGCGCACCGCGGCCCGGCATGCAGCCAGCGACGCCCTCGTCCGCCGGGGTATGTCGGCCACCCCGCGCCCCAGTCGCACGGGAAGCCGTCCCGAGTCTTCGGGCACCTGACTCATACTCGCTCCTGCTCCTGCTCCTGCTCCTGCTGCTGCCGCTGTCGACGCGGTGGCCCTGCCGGTGGCAGACGCCTCCCCAGTGCTCCCTGGTGGCGCAGTCACGCGCCCAACCGGAGACGCAGCTCCGTCTGCAGGCCGGCCATGTCCATCTGACCGGACGTCCGCAGCAGCCGTACGACCGCGCCCGTGTCCGCGCCCTCGACGCCCGCCTCCGCCTTCGTATCCGCCGCCGGCCCGCTGAGCAGCGCAGCCAGCAGATGGACCGTACCGACCGTGGGGGAGCCGTGCTCGGCCGCGATGAGCCGTGCGACGGCCATCATCTGGTCGGCGGCGGCGGAGAGCCGTACATCGGCGACATCATGGACGTCGGCTGCGCCGGGCACGGATGTGACCGCCGCGAGGGTCAGGGAAGCCTGCCGCACACCGTACAGGCGCGACAACTGCGCGGCGGAATTGGTCGTCGCGAGGCTCTCGGGAAGCGACCGGCCGGCTACGGTGAGGGCCCGGTCCAGGGACAGTATTCCCAGCAGGAGATCCACCAACTCGGCCTCGGTGCGCCCGCGTCGCACTGCCTGCCGGATGGCCTCGACGGACACCGCGAACAGGACCGGCGAGCCGTTCTGGGCGGCCCCCGAGGCCCACGACGTGATCGCGCGGGTGAGGCGGTTGCCGCTCCTGCCCAGGGTTCCGGCCCGGCGGAGCAGGGTGACGCCACGGGACTCCGGGCCTTCGCCCTGGGCCGAGGCGGCTGTGCGCAGCGCGTCGAGCGCCGTGGCCGCCGCGGCCGGATCCAGTCCCCGCAGGTGCAGGGCCTCGCGTGCCCTGCCGCAGGGCAGGTCCACGAGGGCCCGGGCCACGTGGCGGCAGCGCACCGAGATCGTCCCTTCCGCGCGTGCCGATGCCATCGCCAGGAGCAGGCACGTGCGCAACGCTCCGGTCATCCGCAGCCGGGGCAGGTCGCTCCGCGGACCGGGCCCTCGGGAGGCGAGGCGCAGGCGCCACTGCGCCTCGCGCCATGCGGTATCAACTTCCAGCGCATCGGCGTCGGCTGCGGCCGGCGCGGTGCCGCCCTCGTCGTCGTTCGCCCAACCGTGGCCTGCCCGGCCGAAGATCACACCGCTGAGCGCACCGGACGCCCGCATGCCCGGCGCTATGGCCGCACCGGCGTCGGTGTCCCCCATGACGAGCGCGGCCAGCACAGTGTCCGTACCCACGGCCGGTGACTCGTGCTTGACCGCGCCGCGCAGTGCTTCCACGAGCAGGTCCATGACGTCGGGCTCGAACTCCGTGGTCGAACCGGCCACGGGTGTGGTGTCGGCGTGTGCTCCGGTTGTCGATCGCTGATCCATCGAACGTCCCCTCGTGATAGCTGTCCTGCCGTGGTGGCTTGGTGGGAACGACGCTAGGCGTGCGCCCAGGGACACCGCGTCGGCCGACCGTCCAGACTCCCGGTCCGACCGGCCCGTCCGAGCGTGCCCGCAGTGACCTCGGCGACGTCCTCGGCCCGGATCACCGCCGTTGCCCACGCCCGGCGAGAGTCGGCAGCGGGGCCGCTCGACGTCCACGTACGGCACTGCGCTCGGGAAGCCGTTCGGTCCGATCCGGCAGCAGGCGAGGCGAAGCACGCCCTTCGACGCATCGGCAGGTCTCCCAGCACTGCGGGCACCTTCGACGTGCTCAGGGCTGCGACAGGAACCGATGGGTCGATCACCGTGACCGTCGTCCCACCGGCATCGCAGGCCATTCGGTGACGGCCGCCTCCGGTACCTCCCGGCTCACCGACGGCGAGTCGGTGACCTGGTCCGCGCTGCCCGACGTTGCCGCACGATCGGACGAGCTCACCGGCCTGCTGTCGGTGACAACCACAGCCCGTGACATCGTCGCCGTCCCGTAAACCGAACGTCCTCGACCGCCTGCCCTCCTCCCTCCTGGTTCACCAACCCTGCGAGGAGCCCACATGGCTGGAACCGGCGGATCGATCCCGACCAGCGCCCCGGATCGCGAGCACGAAGTCTTCTGCGACATCACGGCCAACAGCTGGGCAGGCCGTTTCTGCGGCGCGGCTGCGTCGACGGCTCGGGCGACATCACCGTCCGCGGGCGGCGGGCGGGACGAGTGGGCATCACCGGCGTGATTCAGGTCACACGGTGGCCGTGCAGCAGATCGGCACGCCTTTCCGTCGAGGAGGGGTGACAGGAAGGGCGGAGCGTGTGGATCTGACAGCCAAGCGGGCAACGGGCGTCGAGCGCGGTGGCGCCGAGTCGGTGGAGGGGGACTTCCATGGATTCGTCGCCGCCCGGTCGGCTGCGTTGTTCCGGGGCGCACTCGTTCTGACGGGCAGCCGCGAGGCGGCGGAGGATCTGGTCCAGGAGACCCTGGAGCGGGCCTGCCGCAAGTGGCGCACCATCAGCGTCAAGGACGCTCCGGAAGCATATGTCCGGCGGATCATGGTCAACCTCGCCAACGACCGCTGGCGAAGATTCCGCCGCACAGTTCAACACCCCGTCGACGGCGATCCTGCCGCGCCCGGCGACGAGTACGGACGGATCGACAGCCGGGACCAGTTGGTCCGTGCTCTGCAGCAACTTCCCATGCGGATGCGGACGGTGGTGGTGCTGCGGTACTTCCACGATCTGTCCGACGACGAGATAGCGGCCGACCTGAAGATCTCGCCGAGCACCGTCCGATCCCAGCTGGCCCGCGGAATCGACCGGCTCAAAGGCCAGTTCCCCGCACCCTCCGCCCCTTCACCACAGCAGCCCACGGAAGGAACCCGATGAGTTCCTACGAGCCGCGGCCTTCCGGCTGCACACTTTTCGAAGAGGAACTGATCAACGCCATGAACAACTTCGCGCACTCCACCGACGCCCCGGCCTTCGACACCGCCGGCATGGTCCACCGCACCCGCCGCCGGCGGGCCACCCTCATCGCCGGGTTCGCCGCCGCCCTGGTCGTGGCGGGCGGGGGCACGGCGCTGGCCTCCATGGCGGGTGCCTCACAGACGTCGGCGACGCCCGCCGCCACTGCCACCGTCGACCACAGCAGGGCCACCTTTCTCCTGGGCGGCGTCACGAAGGAGCCCATCGCGGTCGACCTCACGGGCCAGGTCCTGGACACCGCCAAGGCGCAGTTCCTCAAGGCGGGGCTGAAGCTCGGCAGGGTCGTCAAGGTGAGCAGCCCCGGCTGCAAGCCGACTTCGGTCATCGAGCTCACTCCCCACAGCCCGAAGGTCGTGACCGAGGGCGACACGGTGAACGTGACGCTCTGCGCGGGCTGATCAGACCCGTCGTCCGGTAGCAGCCGTCCTGAGCGTGCGCGCGCGAGCCGCTCAGGACGGCCCAACCGACGTATCCACCAAGCGCCACAATCGCAATCCGCCGGCAGCCACGGCGATCGGGACGGCACTTGTGACGGGGCGAAGCCCAGACCCAACTCCCCACGGGTGGCGGCTCGCTCTGGCGCCGCTGTTGCCGCAGGAGAGCGGGTCCCTGTCAGCCCGAGTGTGTGACGGCATCAGTGGCCAGGGACTGCTGCAGCGTCTGTGTCCCACCATCGGTGAAGCCAACGGCCACGGCACGGACATCGCCCCGCCGCAGTGACTGCCGGCGTTCGCAGGCGCCGCCCTGGGCGGGAGGGGTGTCAGACCGGCTCGCCGAGATCCTGCACGATCCAGCCCGGCGCCTCGAGGCGCACCGGCTCGGCGCCGACCAGCTCTGTCAGATGCGACTCCAGGCTCGCGAGCTCGGCGGAACCGATCTGCTGTTTCCATTGGTCGCGCAACTCGTCAAAGATCGATTCGCCCTGTCGCAGCACCTCATGACCGAGCGGGGTGACGTGCAGACGCTTGCGGCGGGCGTCGAGAGGGTCGGTGTCGCGTGCCACGTATCCGCGGTCCTGCAGCACCGTGATGGTCTTCGCCGCTGCCTGCTTCGAGACCGACAAACGCCGCCCGAGTTCTGAAGCGTTGTCCGCGCCGGCGGCGATGGCCCGCATGGCGAAGTCATGGACAGGACGTACGTCGTCGTAGCCGCGGCGGGCCAGTTCGGCGGTCGCGGCGTCCACCAGCGAGCGGAAGCCTCCGAGCAGGAGCAGTGCGAGATCAGCGCCGGATCGTGCCATGGAAGAAGACTACGGCCACGCGACTGGACAACGACAATCTGGTTGTCTAACTTGATGGACAACAAGGTTGTCGAAATGGGGAGAGGCAATGGACACCACTCCTGCGGGCCGCACGCTTCCGGGGATCACGCACCACCGCGCAGAGGTCAACGGGACCCGGCTGCACTACGTAGCGGCGGGAAGCAGCGGATCCCCGATCCTCCTGGTCCACGGGTTTCCCGAGACCTGGTGGACTTTTCACAAGCTCATCCCGCGCCTCGCGCGGACCCACCGAGTCTTCGCCGTCGACCTGCGCGGCTTCGGCGACTCCGACAACGGGCCCGGTCCGTACGACAGCACGACCTCGGCCGAGGACCTGCACCTCCTCATCGAAAATCTCGACGTCGGCCCCGTCCACCTCACCGGGCAGGACATCAGCGGAGCGACCGTCTTCCGCCTGGCGACCGCCCGCTCCCAGGACGTGCGCAGCCTCACCGCGATCGAAATGGGCCTGCCGGGGTTCGGCCTCGAAACGCTGGCCGACATCACCCACGGCGGCGCCTGGCACATCGGCGTTCTCGCCGCCCCCGGCATCCCCGAGATGCTCCTGGCCGGCCGTGAACGCGAATTCCTGGGACAGTTCGCATTCCCCGCCCTGAGCGCAACCCCCGGAGCGATCACCGACGCCGACATCGAGGAGTTCGCCCGCACTTACGCGCGCCCCGACGGCTGGCGCGGAGCGATCGGCCTCTACCGGTCGATGCTGCGGGAGGGCTCCGAAATCAAGGCTCTCGCCGACACGCACGGCCTAACCGTGCCCGTACTCGCGGTCGGCGCGGTCGGAGGCCCCTTCACGGCCGGCACCATGTCCAAGGCCACGGCAGCCGACGTGAACTCGGTATCACTCGACGGCGTGGGCCACTACGCCGCGATGGAGGCCCCCGACGAACTGGCGAAGGCCGTTCTCGAATTCATCGGAAACGTCGACTCCCTCTGACGGTTCCAGATGACTTACAGAAGGGACCACCCCGACCTGGGACTTGACCGGGAATCCTGGGCACCCACCCCGAAGCCACCTCCCTCCCATGGCATCCCGTCACCAAACCGAACGAACGTGACTCTCCCCGGGGCCCTGTGTTCCGCACCTGCCCGAGCACCCGGACTGCCCCCGCATCCTGGCCGCCTTCAACCACACGACCGGGCCGCTGCGGGCCAAGGACGTCTGCCGGGTTCGCGGCCACGAACTGCTGCCGAAGAATGTCGAAGGCGCCCGCGCCAAGCTGAAACGACTGGTCAGACTCGGGATCCTCACTTAGACAGACACCGCCAGCTTCAGCGAGAAGCAGTAACCAAGTCCGGAACGGACATCAACTCACGAACCGCCCACTCGGTACCTCCCGCGCTTCGGCCAGGGACTGGGCGTCAGCGGGGATCGCGGGCGGTGTGCGGCTGAGCGGCGGCGCATCTTCCGTGCCCTCGTCCGACGGTGGAGGGCTCCTCCAAGGCGAGCGAGGGACACCTCTTGAGCTCTGCGCTGTCGCGGTGGACTGCCTTGCGCGGGTGGACGTTCGACAGCCGGGCCGAGGTCGCTTCGGTTCGGCTCAACTGGGCTCAGTGGGACGGTCGTTGCCGGTGTCCGTGGATCCGTAGCGGTCGGTCGCC
>NZ_JBFAJD010000041.1:0-89116 GCF_040655035.1 Streptomyces sp. NPDC050549 | reverse complement strand
ATGCCCGGCGAGCGGACCGCGTCCGACAGCGGGGAGTAGGCGAACCAGCCGAAGTCGGCCGCGCCCTGCGGGGTGAGGAAGCCGCCCACCGCGATGGTCGAGCCGAAGAGGTAGAGCCAGTAGGCGAACATGTTCAGCCGCGGGAACGCCACGTCGGGCGCGCCGATCTGCAACGGCATGATCCAGTTCGTGAAACCGGCGAACAGCGGCGTCGCGAACATCAGCAGCATGATCGTGCCGTGCATCGTGAACGCCTGGTTGAACTGCTCGTTGGACATGATCTGCAGTCCGGGTCTGGCGAGTTCGGCGCGCATGAGGAGCGCCATGACGCCGCCGATCAGGAAGAACCCGAACGCCGTGACCAGATACAGCGTGCCGATCGTCTTGTGATCCGTGGTCGTCAGCCACTTGATGCTCTTGAGGTCTCTCACGCCCCGCCTGTGTCCGCCCCCCGGCCGCCCGTCACACTCGACGGGCGCGACGAGAATCACGAGAACGGGTGTGACGATCGCCCGGGTGCCGGACACGAACGGAACATGAGCAACGACGAGATCTTCGCCGCTGCCTATCGCGAGCACTACTGGGCGGTCAGCCGCTACGTTGCCCGGCGACTGGACGGGCGGAGCGGTGAGGTGGAGGAAGTGGTGGCGGAGGTCTTCACCGTCGCCTGGCGCCGCCGTGCGGACCTGCCGCAGGCCCCGCTGCCCTGGCTGTACGGCGTTGCCCGGAACTGCCTGGCCAACGCGGTGCGGGGGTATGGACGTCGCCGTCGGCTTGTCCATCGGCTGGGCAACGACGAGAGCGCGCACGGGCGGCAGGTGGCTGCCGGGCCCGACGCGGAGACGCCTGGTTCCTGGGTGCACGAGGCGCTCGCGCGGCTGTCGCCGGCCGATCAGGAGGTACTGCGGCTGACTGCGTGGGAGGAGCTGGGTGTGGAGGAGGTCGCCGTGGTTCTGGGGTGCGGTGTGCGGGCTGCGGCCATGCGGTTGCATCGGGCGCGGCGTCGGTTGAGGGCGGAGATCGACCGGCTCGTGGTGCTTGGCGGTGCGGGGTGTTGATCGAGTCTTCTGCCGCGCCGTCGTGGCCGGTCGCGCAGTTCCCCGCGCCCCTTTGGGGCACTACAGGTGGACCGGAGGAGTATCGCCATGGCTGATGAGCTCGAACTCCTGCGCAGCGCCAATCCGTTCACGGTGGACGGGCCTTTCTACGGCGATGGACCTCTGGACCACCACGCCTCACGTCGGCTCAACCGGCTGCTGAACGAACGGCGTCGTCGGCTGCTCTGGAGTCTCGTGGCCGGAGTCGCCGTAGTGGCCACCGTGTTCACGCTGTTGCTGGGCGGACCGAGCGGCACTCCCGCCGTGGCGGCGCCCCGCCCTCTGGTCGTGCAGGCGAACTCCACGCCCGTGTCCCTGGGACAGCTCGCCGCTCTCGCCGCGGCGGTCGCGGTCGACGGAAATCCCGCTCTGCGCAAGGGAACTCATGTGCAGTCTTGGAGTCTCGGCATGTCCGACGACAAACCACCGGTCACCATCCCCGAGGAACGCATCGTGCGCTGGAACGGGGACGACAGCCATACGGAACGTGTCGTCGAGGACGGGCATGTCGTCAAGGAGACGACGTATCCGCCGAGTTGGAGCGATGTCCCGCCCGAGGCCCGGCCCCCGCACGACGTGGCGGGACTGCGGGCGTACCTCCAGGAGGCCACGTACAGCAAGACGCCGTTGACCACTCCCGAACTTCTCGCCGCTGTTGGGGAGTTGCTGGATCACTGGACGCTGGGGGCGCGTGAGTCGGCCGCGTTGGCGCGGCTGCTCGCGGGGGCGGACGGGCTGCGGCCGGTGGGGGAGGTGACCGACCGCCTCGGGCGGCGCGGGGAGGCTTATGTGTATCGGCAGTCGGGCAGCCGCCTGATGCTGATCATGGATCCGGCCACCGGCGCCGTCCTCGGGATGGAGAGCACCTTCACGAAGGACCAGCCCGAGTACGGCGTCAAGGCCGGGGACGTCATGGACTACAGCGCGTGGACGCGCTGATCACACCCCGAGCTGCCGGGCCGCGGCCGTCACGGTCTGTTCCAGGAGCGTGGCGATCGTCATCGGGCCGACGCCGCCCGGCACCGGCGTGATCAGTGAGGCACGTTCGGCGGCGGAGTCGAAGTCGACGTCGCCGACGTTGCCCGCGTTGTAGCCCGCGTCGAGCACGACCGCGCCCGGCTTGATGTCCTCGCCGCGGATCAGCCGGGGGCGCCCCACCGCCGCGACCACGATGTCCGCCTCGCGGACCGCCGCCGACAGGTCACGGGTGCGGGAGTGGCAGTAGGTGACCGTCGCGTCGCGCGCCAGGAGCAGCATGCCTGCCGGCTTGCCGAGGATCGCGCTGCGGCCCACGACGACGGCCCGCTTGCCGGACGGGTCGACGTCGTACTCGTCGAGCAGCCGCATGATGCCGCCGGGCGTGCAGGACACGAAGCCCGGCAGACCGAAGCTCATCGCCGCGAAGGACGCGAAGGTGACGCCGTCGACGTCCTTCTCCGGCGCGATCGCCTCGAACGCGGCCCGCTCGTCGATGTGTTCACCCATCGGGTGCTGGAGCAGGATGCCGTGGACGGTGGGGTCGGCGGAGAGCGTGGTGAGGGTCGCGACCAGTTCGGCGGTGGTCGTGGTGGCGAGGAGTTCGACGTGCCGGGACTCGATGCCGGCCTTGCGGCTGCGGTTCTGCTTCATCCGGACGTAGGTGACGGAGGCCGGGTCGGCGCCGACCAGAACCGTCGCCAGACAGGGCGCCGTACCGGTGCGTTCCGTGAGGTCGGCGGCCTGTTTCGCGGTGTCCTCGACGATGCGCCGGGCGAGCGCGCTGCCGTCCATGAGCCGTGCCTGGGACATGATCCACTCCTGAGCTGGTTGACCGATCGCCCAGGCGCACGGCATTCACTCCGCGTGGGCCGCTCCACGGTGGTGCTCCACCTCAGCGCCAGTCACGACCCACGAACAGCCTAACCGAGAGAGTTCTACGGCCGTCAGGACCCGCTCTCGGCGGGCGGCTGCGTCGGGTCGACACCGGTCAGGAAGTCCCGGGCCTGGGCCGCGAGGCGTGGCGCCCCGATGGCCTCCGCCCAGCGGGCGACCTCCGTCGCGAGTGCCCTGGCCCCGGCCTCGTCGCCGGAGTCCCTGGCCAGGACGGCGAGCAGCAGCTGCTGGGAGAGTGTGCCGGGGACCGTACCCGCGCCTGCGCCGAGCGTGGCAGCCCGGCGCCAGCGATTCAGGGCCAGTTCGTGGTCACCGGCGTCGTGGTCGTGGTCGCCCAGGTGGCGCAGGGCCTCTCGGGCCAGCAGCGGGTCCTCGCCCGACTCGGCGGCGCGCAGCGCGGACATGTAGTGGGAGGGTGCGTTCGTCAGGTCGGCGAAGTGGTTGTCCGTGATCAGGCCGAGGTACATCTCCGCCCAGCCCCGGCGCCCCTCGTCCGGGGCGTCGTCCCGCAGCGACTCCGCTTCGCGGAGCAGGGAGGTGAGGGCTTGCGGGTCCTTCCCGGCCGGGCCCAACCGGAGCCGGCCGTCGACGACGAGCAGCCGTCGGTAGGTGTTCCGCAGTCGCGCGAAGTCCACGTCCCAGTCGCCGCCCGGGAACTCCTTCCCGGCCGCCTCGATACGTGCCGTCGCGGTGTCCGTGCCCGCGAACCAGTCCTGTTCCAGGGCCACTTGGGCAGCGGCGCGGGCGATTCGCGCCCGGGGGTCCGGTCCGTCGGTGGTGCATGCGTCCAGGAGGCGGGAGGCGCGCTCCCATCGTCCCGTGACGCTCAACTCGTGGGCTGCGGCGATGAGTTCCTCGACGGGGACGACCGTGTTCGCTGTGGATGTCATGGCGGGGAAGGTAGTTATGCGAAAAACTATCCACAAGAAAACCACTGCGGGAGGCAGACGGTGGAGGACTCGGTCGACCGGCACGTGGCGCTCTGGTTGAAGGAACTCGCCTGGATGGACCCGGTGAAGGAGGAGATCTTCTTCCGGCTGGCGATCCTGGCCCGCCATGCCGGTCGGACGCGGCGTGACGTGCTCGACGCCGACGGGCTCAAGCAGTGGCAGTTCAAGGTGCTGCTCATGCTGCGCAGGCTCGGGCCACCGTACGAGACGAGCCCGTCACACCTGGCGGAGCTGCTGGGGCTGACCCGTGGGGCGCTCTCCGCGCGGCTGGCGGCCGTCGAGGAGGCGGGCCTGATCGTCCGCACCCATGAGACGGGGGACCGGCGGCGGGTGCGGGTGCGCCTCACCGACGCCGGAAACGCAGTCCTCGAGGAGCACGTGGCGGCGGAGGAAGCGGGCGAGCTCGCGCTGCTCGCAGCACTGACCCCAGCAGAGCGCCGGACGCTCGCAGACCTGCTGCGGAAACTGGTGCTCGCCGTCGAGTCCTAGCGGGGCCGACGGGTACCGTGCTGGCCGAGAAGGTCCAGGTCAGCCGGGTGGTGACCCGGACCTTCGGCACCAGTCGCGCTAGCCGTCCCATGCCTGGATCATGGTCTGACGGGTGATCTTGCCGTCGTCCAGTACGAGCATCGACTCGGCCAGGACTCGGGTCCCGTCCGGGTACTGACAGGACTCGCTGTAGGCGACTCGGTCCCCCTGTACGACGCACTCCTCCAGTTTGTGCGTCATGTCGCGGCTGTAGACGTCGGCGAGCATGGCGCCGATCTCGTCCCTGCCGTGCAGGACCTTGGGGTTGCTGGGCTGCGTCTGGTGGTCGACGACGTGGATCTCGGCGTCGTCGGCATAGAGCGACAGAAGTGTCGCCGCTGTGTGATCTTCGATGCCCCGGCGCAGGGCTTCGGTGTCGAAGCCGGGGCGTGCCGCGGTGCCCATGGTTACCTCCTCGGAGGGCCGCGGCCCGAACAGGAGCGAGCCGCGCGGGCCTCTCCTACGAGACTCCTCCGTCGCGCCGGGGTCGGCAAACCGAGCGGCGCGATCCGCCTGACGGGTGAGCGGCGACCGGTGCCCGTGACCGGGCGGCTACCCTCCGCGTTGCTGGAAGCATGATCTCAACACGACGTATTGCCGCCGCCGTTGGTCTCGCCGTCGGGGTCACCGGCCTCGTCGCGCCGATGGCGAACGCCGCCGAAGCGCCCGCCTTCAAGGACGGCAAGGTCAGCCCGGTCGCCCTGCTGGACTCGCTCGCGGTCAGCGAGATCCCCGCCGAGCACCAGGCGCAGATCCCGAAGGTCGCCGACCAGATGAAGGCGCTGAACCACCTCAACGACCTCCAGCAGCTGCACCAGGTCACCGACATGGCCGCGCCGGTCACGGGACTCCTCCCCGCCGTCGAGTAGCGGGACCGCGCAGCGCGCAGACCTTGAGGGCCGTCCGGAAACGGGCGGCCCTCAGTCGTGGAGCGGGATCAGCCCGCCGTGGCGAGGAACTGGGTGGCCGCCAGCTCCGCGTAGAGCGGGTCGGCGGCCACCAGCTCCCGGTGCGTACCCACCGCGCGGACCCGGCCCGCGTCCATGACGACGATCCGGTCGGCCATCGTCACCGTGGACAGCCGGTGCGCGACGACCAGGACCGTCGTCGTACGCGCCACATCGGCGACGGTGTCGCGCAGGGCCGCCTCGTTGACCGCGTCGAGCTGCGAGGTCGCCTCGTCCAGGAGCAGCAGCCGCGGGTGGCGCAGCAGGGCGCGGGCGATCGCGACGCGCTGGCGTTCGCCGCCGGAGAGGCGGGTGCCGCGGTGGCCGACCAGGGGGTCGACACCCTTCGGCAGCCGGGCGACCAGACCGTCGAGACGGGTCGTCTTCAGGACGCGGGTGACGTCGTCCGCGCTCGCGTCCGGATTGCCGAGCAGCAGGTTGTCGCGCAGGGAGCCCGAGAGAACCGGTGCGTCCTGCTCCACATAGCCGATGGCGGAACGGAGCCCGGACAGCTCCCAGTCCGCGAGGTCCCGGCCGTCGAGGGTGATGGCGCCGGACTCGGGGTCGTAGAACCGCTCGATGAGGGAGAACACGGTGGTCTTGCCGGCGCCGGACGGGCCGACGAACGCCGTCATGCCCTGGGCCGGTACGGAGAAGGTCACGCCGTGGTGGACGTAGGGCAGGTCGTCGGCGTAGCGGAAGCGGACGTCGTCGAAGGCGAGGGCCGCGGGTGCGGCGCCGGGGGAGGGCAACCGGGCGGGGAGGGACGGGGGTTCGGCGGGGAGTTGCAGCGCCTCCTGGATGCGGGAGAGGGCCGCAGCGCCCGTCTGGTACTGCGTGATCGCGCCGACGACCTGCTGGATCGGCATCATGAGGTAGAAGACGTAGAGGAGGAAGGCGACCAGCGTGCCGACGTCTATCGCGCCCGTCGCCACGCGTGCTCCGCCCACCGCGAGGACGGTGATGAACGCGATCTGCATGGACAGGCCGGCCGTGTTGCCCGCCGCCGCTGCCCACTTGGCGGCGCGGATGCTCTGCCGCCACGACTCCTCGGCCGCCGCGTGCAGGGTGCGCTCCTCGTGGTCCTCGGCGCCGGACGCCTTCACCGTGCGCAGCGCGCCGAGGATCCGCTCCAGCGAGGCACCCATCACACCGATCGCGTCCTGCGCCTGCCGGCTGGCCCGGTTGATGCGCGGCACGATCACACTGAGCACGGTGCCCGCGCCCACGATCACGCCGAGGGTGACGGCCAGCAGCACGGGGTCGACCAGCCCCATCATCACCACCGTCGCGACGAGGATGAGCCCTTCGGTGCCGAGGCCCACCAGTGAGTCGGTGGTGACCTCGCGCAGCAGCGTGGTGTCGGAGGTGATGCGGGCCATCAGGTCGCCGGGCTCGCTGCGGTCCACCGCGCTGATCCGCAGTCGCAGCAGATACGACGACAGGGCGCGCCGCGCGCCGAGCACCACCGACTCGGCGGTGCGCCGCAGCACGTACGAACCCAGCGCGCCCACCGCCGCGTTGGCGACCACCAGGGCCGACATCGCGAGCAGCGCCCCGGTGATCGTCCGGTCGTGCGACAGGTCGTCGATGAGTCCCCGTGCGACCAGCGGCAGCAGCAGCCCGGTGCCGCCGGTGACCAGCGAGAGCAGCGCGCCCGCCAACAGGGCCCAGCGGTGCGGTCGTACGTAGTCGAGGAGCAGCCGCCAGGCCGGCCGGTCGCTCCGAGTCCCTGCGATGCCCACGGCGCTCCCCGGGATGCGGTCGGAGCATTCAGGCTACGTCGGCCGGCGCCGACGCTGTCGAGCCTCCGTCGTGCCCTTACCGATCAGTCACGCGTAGGGTCTCAGGCAGGGACAACGATCGACGAAAGGGTTCAGGACCATGGCGCAGGAAGTGCGCGGCGTGATCGCGCCGGGAAAGAACGAACCGGTCCGGGTCGAGACGATCGTCGTACCCGATCCCGGACCCGGTGAGGCCGTGGTGAAGGTACAGGCCTGCGGGGTCTGTCACACCGACCTGCACTACAAGCAGGGCGGCATCAGCGACGACTTCCCCTTCCTGCTGGGGCACGAGGCGGCGGGGATCGTGGAGTCGGTCGGCGAGGGCGTCACCGACGTCGCCCCGGGTGACTTCGTGATCCTCAACTGGCGTGCGGTGTGCGGCAATTGCCGGGCCTGTCTGCGCGGCCGGCCGCAGTACTGCTTCAACACCCACAACGCGAAGCAGAAGATGACCCTCGCCTCGACCGGCCAGGAACTCTCCCCGGCCCTCGGCATCGGCGCCTTCGCCGACAAGACGCTGGTCGCGGCCGGGCAGTGCACCAAGGTCGACCCGGCCGTCTCCCCGGCCGTCGCCGGGCTGCTCGGCTGCGGCGTGATGGCCGGTATCGGCGCGGCGATCAACACCGGGAACGTCGGGCGCGGTGACAGCGTCGCCGTCATCGGTTGCGGTGGCGTCGGCGACGCGGCGATCGCCGGGGCCCGGCTCGCGGGCGCGGCGCGGATCATCGCCGTCGACATCGACGACCGCAAGCTGGAGAAGGCCCGCTCGATGGGCGCCACCCACACCGTGAACTCCAAGACGTCCGACGCCGTCGAGGCGATCCGCGAACTGACCGGCGGCTTCGGCGCCGACGTCGTCATCGAGGCGGTCGGCCGCCCGGAGACGTACAAGCAGGCCTTCTACGGCCGTGATCTCGCCGGCACGGTCGTCCTCGTCGGCGTCCCGACGCCCGAGATGAAGCTCGAACTCCCGCTGCTGGACGTCTTCGGGCGCGGCGGTTCCCTCAAGTCGTCCTGGTACGGCGACTGTCTGCCCTCCCGTGACTTCCCGATGCTGATCGACCTGCACCAGCAAGGACGCCTGGACCTCGGTGCGTTCGTCACCGAGACGGTCCAACTCGACGAGGTGGAGAAGGCGTTCGAGCGGATGCACGGCGGCGACGTGCTGCGTTCGGTGGTGGTGCTCTGATGGCCGCGCGCATCGAACACCTCGTCACCTCCGGGCAGTTCACGCTCGACGGCGGCACCTGGGACGTCGACAACAACGTGTGGATCGTCGGCGACGACCACGAGGTCGTCGTGATCGACGCGGCCCATGACGCGGACGCCATCGTCGAGGCGATCGGCGACCGCAGACTGACCGCCATCATCTGCACCCACGCCCACAACGACCACATCGACGCCGCCCCCGCCCTCGCGGACCGCACCGGCGCCACGATCTGGCTGCACCCCGACGACCTGCCCCTGTGGAAGCAGACCCACCCCGACCGGGACCCCGACGCGCATCTCGCCGACGGCCAGGTGATCGAGGCCGCGGGCGCCGACCTCAAGGTCCTGCACACGCCCGGGCACGCGCCCGGCGCGGTCTGCCTCTACGACCCCGGGCTCGGCACGGTCTTCACCGGCGACACCCTCTTCCACGGCGGCCCGGGCGCCACGGGACGGTCGTACTCCCACTTCCCGACCATCATCGACTCCATCCGCGACCGGCTGCTGACCCTGCCGCCGGAGACGAAGGTGCTCACCGGACACGGCGACTCGACCACGGTCGGCGCCGAGGCGGCGCACCTGGAGGAGTGGATCGCGCGGGGCCACTGACGCCTCGGAAGCAATCCCGACAGAAGATGTCCGGCTTCCCGTGCACGATCGACATGAGACACGTCGAACGAGCACGGGAGGTCGGACATGCCGGGCCCACTGGAAGGCAAGGTCGCGCTGGTCGCGGGAGCGACGCGCGGAGCGGGACGAGGGATCGCCGTGGAGCTGGGCGCGGCCGGCGCCACTGTCTACGTCACCGGCCGCACCACCCGCGCCCGGCGCTCCGAGTACGACCGGCCCGAGACGATCGAGGACACCGCCGACCTCGTCACCGCGGCCGGTGGCCGGGGCATCGCCGTACCCACCGACCACCTGGAACCCGCCGCCGTGCGGGCCCTGGTCGACCGCGTCGACGACGAGCAGGGCCGCCTCGACGTCCTCGTCAACGACATCTGGGGCGGCGAGCACCTCTTCGGCTGGGACACCCCGGTCTGGGAACACGACCTCGACAAGGGGCTCCGGCTCCTCAGGCTCGCGGTCGAGACACACGCGATCACCAGCCACCACGCCCTGCCCCTGCTGCTGCGCAGGCCCGGCGGCCTGGTCGTCGAGGTCACCGACGGCACCGCCGAGTACAATCGCGACACCTACCGCGTCTCCTTCTTCTACGACCTCGCCAAGTCCTCCGTCCTGCGCATGGCCTTCGCCCTCGGCCACGAACTCGGCCCGCGCGGCGCCACCGCCGTGGCGCTCACCCCCGGCTGGCTGCGCTCGGAGATCATGCTCGACCAGTTCGGCGTACGGGAGGACAACTGGCGCGACGCCCTCGACCGCGTCCCGCACTTCGCCGTCTCGGAGACCCCGCGCTACGTCGGCCGCGCCGTCACCGCCCTCGCGACCGACCCCCGAGTCGCCCGCTGGAACGGGCAGTCGCTGTCCAGCGGGGGACTCGCCCCGGTGTACGGCTTCACGGACCTCGACGGGAGCCGGCCGGACGCGTGGCGGTACCTGGTGGAGGTGCAGGACGTGGGGAAGCCGGCGGATGCGACCGGGTACCGGTGAGCTCAGACGGGGCCCACGGGCGGCAGTACCCAGGCGGCCGAGTGACCTGGTGGCAGGGCCAGATCGTCACGTACGGCCGCGTAGTAACCCTGGCGCCCTTCCCGCTGTCGTTCCAGGAGCTCCTGCCAGGTCTGCGGATCGTGCCTGCCCTCGCGCAGGAACCGCTCCATCGCCAGCACCGAGGTGACCCACACCCGGGCCTTCGCCACCACCTCCGGGCTGCCCAGCATGAGCAGAGTCTCTCCGGCCGGGTCGCGGGCCAGCGCGGCCTCGGCGATCATCGGTGCCGCCTCCTGGGGCGTGAGCGGGTGGGGGTGCGGGTCGTTGCGGAAGTGGGACGCGACCCGGTAGGTGAGCGTGACCGTCTGCTTCAGGACTCGTGCGTAGTCGGTGTACACCGCGAGCCGCCGCTCCTCCCAACGAGCCTCCCGCTCACGGTGGAACCTCACCCGCTCACCCCGCACGATCGCCACGTACGAGCCGAGCGCACCGATCACCACACCGATCAGCGCAGGCAGTTGCTGTATGAACGCGTTCATGTCCGCACGCTATCTGCCGAGTTGATCGCTACGGCAGTACGTTCGAGCCCATGACTGACACAACGCGCTTCGCGGGGTACGGAGTTCTCGTCACCGGAGCGGCCCGCGGCATCGGCGCGGCCATCTCCCGGCGGCTCGGTGAGGAGGGCGCACGGATTCTGGTGACCGACACCGATCTGCCCGAGGCGGAGAAGACGGCGGCGGACCTGCGTGAACTCGGGCTGGTGGCCGAGGCGTTGGGCTGCGACGTGGGGGACCGGGGGGCGGTCGAGCGAGCCGTCGCGCACGCCGTCGACACCTTCGGGTCGCTCGACGTCCTGGTCAACTGCGCCGCGCACTGCACGCCCGACGTCCCGCGCTTCGAGGACGAACCGGACGACGAGTGGGCGCGTGACCTCGACATCACGCTGACGGGAACGTTCCGCTGCTGCCGCGCCGCACTCCCGCACCTGGCAGCCTCCGGACGCGGGGCGATCGTCAGCATCGGTTCCGTCAACGGGGCCCAGGACTTCGGCAACCACGCCTACAGCGCGGCCAAGGCCGGACTCGTGTCGCTCACCCGCACCCTCGCCGGACACGCCGCCCGCCGGGGTGTGCGGGTCAACCTGGTGGTGCCCGGCACGGTCCGCACCTCCGCGTGGGAGGGCCGGGACGCCGACCTCGACGCGGTGAGCGGGCTGTATCCGCTCGGCCGGGTCGGTGAGCCCGAGGACATAGCCGCGGCCGTCGCGTTTCTCGCCTCGCGCGACGCTTCCTGGATCACCGGCACCACGCTCACCGTGGACGGCGGTGTCACCGCGGTCAACACAGGCTTCCGACAGGCTCTTTCAGAGGGGCAGTGAGGCCAGCGTCGCCAGCACCCGGTCCGTATCGGCCTCGGACGTACGCCAGTTGCTGAACGCGGCGCGCAACGCGGGCGTCCCGTCGTACACCGTCGGGGTCAGGAACGCCTCGCCGGAGGCGGCGACGGCCTCCGCCATCGCTGCCACCCGTTCCTGCGTCGGGTTCTCGGCGAGGGTGAAGCAGACGACGTTCAGCCGGACCGGCGCCGACAGCCGCAGGCCCCGGAGCGCGGCGATGCCCTCGCCGAGGCGGTGGGCGAGGGCGACGTTGCGCTCGACGATCTCGCGGTGCCCGGCGCGACCGTAGGCCAGGAGGGAGAACCAGGCCGGGAGGGCGCGCAGCCGCCGCGAGTTCTCCGGAGTGAGGTGGAGGAAGTCAGGGTCGCCGGTCGGCAGGCCGAGGTACGGGGAGGAGTTGTGGAACACCCTGGTCTGCAGGTCGCGGCGGCGGGTGAACTGGACGGCCGCGTCGTAGGGCACGTTGAGCCACTTGTGCAGGTCGACACAGACCGAGTCCGCCGCGCCGAGTCCGTCGACGAGGTGGGCGTGGGCGGGGGAGAGCGCGGCGAAACCGCCGAACGCCGCGTCCACGTGCAGCCAGAAGTCGTGCCGCTCCCTGAGGGCCGCGATGGCCCGCAGGTCGTCGAAGTCGACGGTGTTCACGGTGCCGGCGTTCGCCACCACGATCGCCGGGCGGCCGCCCAACCCGGCCAGGGCGGCGTCGAGTCGGGCCACGTCGACGGCCTCACGGTTTCCGGCGAGCGCGGGCACCTGCCGCAGGCGGTCCCGGCCGATGCCCAGTACGGACAGCGCCTTGGTGACGCTGGAGTGCGGGCTCCCGGAGAGCACGTCGACCGGGCCGAGCGCGGCCGCACCCTCCCGGGACACGTCCACGCCCAGCCGCTCGCCGAGCCACTCGCGGGCGACGGCGAGCCCCACGGTGTTGGACACGGTCGCACCGGTCACGAAGGCCCCGGAGTGCGCCTCGTCCAGCCCGAACAGCTCGCGCAGCCAGCCGACCGTCTCCCGCTCCAGGGCCGCCGCCCAGGAACCGGCCGCGCCGGACACGTTCTGGTCGTACGCGCTGGTCAGCCAGTCCCCGGCGACCGAAGCGGGCGTGGCACCGCCCGTGACGAAGCCGAGGTAGCGCGGGCCCGCCGACCCGGAGAAACCGGGTGCCCACCGCTCGGCGAACCGCGCGAGAGCGCCCTCGGCGCCGGTCCCGTCGGCCGGCAGCGGGTCCTGATCGGGTGCCTTTCCGGGGTGGACGACCGGCCGCACGGCCACACCGGCCAGCTCACGGGCGGCGAAGTCACGGGCGGACTGGAGGAGTTCGGGAAGCCGGGCGAGATCGTCGGCGAGAGCGCTGTGCATGGGCGGCAGCGTAGGCGGAGGCGGCGGGCCGGGTATCGGTCCACTCCGAGGAAAGTGGACCGATGGTCCCTACTGGTCCCGTCCGGGCAAACTCTCCCGCAAGGCCGCCAGAAACGCCCGCGCCGCCGGGCCCGCCGGGCCGTCCGTGCGCCAGACCACCGCGACCCGCCCCCGTGCCCGGGCGTCTTCGACACGGAGCATCCGCAGCGCTCCCGGCGGCTCCGGTGCGGCGGCATCCTGCGGGCGTGGGACCACGGCCACCCCGAGCCCCCGTTCGGCGAGTCGCAGCAGCGCGTCCGGGGCCGCCGCCTCGCAGGTGACGCTGGGCCGGAAACCCGCCTCGGCGCACAGCCGGTCCAGCACTCCGCGTACTCCCGTCCCCCGGGGCAGGCAGATCAACCGGTGCCCGCGCAGCGCGGTCAGCGGGACGGACGTACGGCCGCGGTGTTCGTCGAGCAGTGGACGACCCGGGGCCACCGCCGCGACCAGGGGTTCGTCGATGACGATCCGGTGCGCGAGGCCCGGTGCCGGCTCGGGGTCGGGCAGGCCCGCCACGGCGATGTCGAGCTCCCCGTGGCGCAGCGTGGCGAGCATCCGGTCCGAGGTGTCCTCGGTGAGGGTGATCTCCACCTGGGGATGCGCTTCGTGGAAGTCGGCGAGCAGCGCGGGCACGTCCGTGTGATGGCCCAGCGCCCCGGGCACCAGCCCGATCGCCACCCGCCCGCGCAGCAGCCCGCCGAACTTCGCCGCCGTCTGCCGCACCTCCTCGACGGCTGCGAGAGCGGCCCGTGCGTACGGCAGTACGGCCGCGCCGACCTCCGTGGGCCGCACCGTCCGGCCCGACCGGTCCAGCAGGGGTTGGCCCAACTCCCTTTCCAGTTGCCGGATCTGCGCGCTCACCCCGGGCTGAGCGAGATGCAGCCGCTCTGCGGCCCGGGTGAAGCTGGCCTCCTCGACGACCGTCACGAAGTACCGCAGCTGCCTCAACTCCATAAGCGGCAATGCTGGTTGCGAGACGAACCGGCTCTTGGACTTATGGATCGGGCGGCGGGAGCCTGGACCCATGGGGACCACGACGCACCACATCACCACGGCCATCGCGGCCGAACGCCGGGAGCTGGCCGACTTGTTGGACACCCTGACGCCGGCGCAGTGGGAGGCGCCGAGTCTGTGCGCGGGATGGCGGGTGCGTGAGGTGGCGGCGCATCTGTCGATGGGCTTCCGGTACCCGACCGGCAGGGTGCTGTGGGAGCTGGCCAAGTCGCGCGGCAGTCTGCCCCGCACGACCGACCGGCTGGCCCGCCGGGACGTGGCCGAGTACACCGACCGGGAACTCGCCGGGTTTCTCCGCGAGCACGCGCACCACCCCTGGAAGCCGCCCGTCGGCGGTATCGCGGCGGCCCTCGGTCACGACGTCGTCCACGGCCTGGACATCACGGTCGCGCTCGGCCTCGACCGCAGTGTCCCCGAGGACCGCCTGCGGATCGTCCTGGACGCCGTCGACCCCAGGGCCTTCCGCCTCTTCGGGACGGACCTCGACGGCGTCCGGCTGTGCGCCGACGACCTCGACTGGTCCTTCGGCATCGGCATACCCTTGCACGGCCGGACCCAGGACCTGCTCCTGGTCGCGTACGGCCGACGGCTGCCGGCGGGGCACCTGAGTGGCGAGGATTGTCACCGTTTCGTCGCAGCGTGACCCGTCCTACAACCCGGGCCCCCGCACACCGGTCTAGTTGGCTGAGATCGAAGTACCGGGGCAAGGGAAAGGGCAGGTCATGGGGGACATACGCAGACGTGGTGCCGTAGTGCTCGGTATCACCGGGCTGGTGGCACCGCTCACGCTCGCGCTGGGCAGCATGCCGGCGCAGGCGGCGACGAGCTGTACGACGCAGGCGGGGCCGTACCAGAAGCAGGTCGAGAAGTTCCTCGGCCGGCCGGTCGACGGCAAGCAGTCCGCCGCCGACTGCAAGGCCATCCGGGCCTTCCAGACCAAGCACGGCATCACGCCGAACATCGGCTACGCGGGCTCCGTCACCTGGGGCGTGATGGACCTGATGAACAAGCAGAAGGCCGTGGGCAACAAGCCCAACGCGGCCGGCAAGTGCCCCACGAACAAGGGCCGTATCGCCTGCGTCAACCTCACTCTCCAGATCAGCTGGATCCAGGACGGCAGCCGGCTCGTCTACGGCCCGGTCCCGGTGCGCACCGGCCGCAACGGCTACGAGACCCGCACCGGACTGAAGAAGATCTACTGGCGGGACATCGACCACGTCTCGAACATCTACAACGTGCCCATGCCCTACAGCCAGTTCTTCGACGGCGGCCAGGCCTTCCACTCGGTCAACCTCAGCATGTGGAACCCGCCGGGCTCGCACGGCTGCGTCAACATGACCCCGGCCACCGCGAAGAAGTACTGGTCGCTGCTGAAGAACGGCGACGACGTCTTCGTGTACGGCCGCAAGCCGGGCACCTGACAGTCAGTCACCCGGCCTGCGTCTCAACGCCGTTACTCGGGCGCGTCCCCGAAGTCCGGGATCTCCAGCCTCGCCCCGCCCTGCCGTGCCGAGTCGTGCGCGACGATGCCCGGCAGGGTGTAACGGGCCGCGACCCACGCGTTCACGGACGGCAGGGTGCGGGAGTTGACCGCGGTCACGAAGTCGTCCGCCAGGAAGTGGTGGCTGCCCTCGTGGCCGTTGTGCAGGTTGTCGAACTCCCTTGGCAGCCGCGACCGGTCGTGCACCGGGGCCGAGCCGGAGGTGAAGGCGGCCCGGAGGTCCGGCGCGATGTGCTGGAGTGACGGATCGTCAGGAGACATGGTGGGCTTGGGCTCCAGCAGTTCGCTGATGTCCTTCACCCCCTTCTTGTCCTGCCAGAAGGCCACCGTTGCGAGCTGCTCCATGCTGGCGTCCGTGCCGAAGAACCGGAAACGCGACTCCCGGATCTGAGAGGGATAACCCACCCGCCGGAACTCGTTCGTACGGAACGAACCGCCGCCCGCCACCTCGAACAGCGCGGTCGCGTTGGAGAAGTCGTTGCCGAACTGGCTGACCTCCCGGTCGAAGACCCCGTCCCCGCGCTCGTCGACCACCCCGAGCGCGGACACGCTCACCGCGTGCGTCTGCCAGGCGCCGAGCACCCCGCCCACCGAGTGCGTCGGGTACAGGAGCGGCGGATAGCTGGCGGTGGCCTTCCAGTTGTCGCCGCCGCTGTACTGGTACGCCTCGTAGAACCCCAGATCCATGTCGTGGACGTAGTCGCCCTCGGCGTAGAAGATCCGCCCGAAGGCGCCCTCCGCGATCTGGTTGCGGGCGTGCACGGTCGCCGGGTTGTACTGGCTGGTCTCGCCCATCATGTACGTCAGTCCGGTGGCCTTGACCGCGTCGATGATCGCCGCGATCTCCTCCCTGCTGATCGCCATGGGGACCGCGGAGTACACGTGCTTGCCGGCGCCGAGCCCCTGGAGGACTAGGGGGCCGTGCGTCCAGCGCTGGGTGAAGATCGCGACGGCGTCGACGGCCTTCGACTCCAGCATCGCCTCGTACGAGGGGAAGGTGCCCGCCAGCCCTTGTTCGGCGACCAGTTGCTCCGCCCGCTCCGGCAGGAGGTCGGTCACATGGACCTCGCTCACGCCCGGGTGGGCCTGGAACAGTCTGGCGAACTGACCGGAGAACTGGCCTGCTCCGACGATGCCGAGGGAGAACGTCATAGGTGCGTGTCCTTCTCTGACGAGGATGTCGCTGACACATCGGTCGTCGACCGACGTGTCACTGACCGAGGATGAAGTTGATCTGCTTGTTGGTCCTGCCCAGTCCGCTGACCGGTGCGTCGTTGGCGTAGACGTCCTGCATGGCGGGGTGCATCAACGCGTACACGTCCGCCGCGTAGTTGGTGATCGGATAGGAGAAGGTGGTGAAGTCCTTCTTGTCGGAGACCGGCCTGGTGAAGGCCGTGACATCGATGCCCTTCTTCTTGTAGGCGGCGACGGCGGTGTCCGTGCCGTCGGGGGCCGCGGGGAACACGATTCCGTAACTGCCGACCGTTTTCTGGCATTCGTCGGAGGAGAGGTACTTGACCCACTTCTCCGCGCCGGGTTTGTTGTGCGCCTTCTTGGTGATCGAGTCGGCGAGACCGTTCATCATGGTCGCCCGCTCACCGCTCGGTCCGGTCGGGGTGAACGCCGTGCCGACCTTGACGCCCTTCGCCGCGTAGTACGTCGAGATCATCCACGCACCGTCGAAGGAGGTCGCCGCCCTGCCCGAGGCGATCTGCGCGTTGGCCGGGTTGGCGCCGTCGCTGTAGTCCGTGTACGGCGCGAGATAGCCCTTCTTCGCCAGCCCGAAGTACCACTTGACCACGGACTGGAAGGTCTTGCTGTCGTACTGGTACTCGGTGCCCCAGCGCTTCTTGTCGGTGTAGTTCCAGCCGGCGGACCCGGTGAAGGGACTCCACGTCGTCTGGCCGTCGGCGTCGCCCGCGCCGCCGCTGGCGAGGCCGTACGTCGTGACGTGCTTCCTGTCGAAGCCCGGCTCGTCGCCGCGCTTGCCGTTCCTGTCGACGGTGAGGTGGGCGATGGCCTTCTCGAAGGTGCCGCCGTCCGTCGGGTTCCAGGAGAGGCTGTTGAGGCGGTCGGCGCTCAGTCCCGCCGCCTTGGCCATCTTCTGGTTGTAGAAGAGGGCGACCGTGTCCCAGTCCTTCGGGGCGCCGTAGCGATGACCGTCCTGGCCCACCCAGTTGGCGGCGAGCCCGGGTTGGTAGGCGGCGTCACTGATACCGAGGTCGTCCAGCGGTTGCAGCACCTTCAGGTCGGCGAACTGGCCGAACTTCTGGATGTGGTCGGTGAACACGTCCGGCTGGGTGCCCGCGATGAAGCTCGCGGTGAGCTTGGTCCAGTAGTCGGCCCAGCCCAACTGCGTGATCTTCACCTTGAGTCCGGGGTTCTGCTGCTCGAAGCCCTTCGCGCAGGCCTGGTAGGCGGGGAGCTGGTTGGAGTCCCACAGCCAGTACGTCACCGTGTTCGAGGCCGACCCCACCGAGTCGCCCTTGGCGCAGCCCGCCGCCAGGGACAGCGCGAGCGCTCCGGTCAGTGCCATGACCGTACGAAATCGCATGTCCTGCCCCTTACTTGATTCCGGTGAAGCTGATGGAGCTGACGATGCGGCGCGCGAACACCGAGAAGAGCACCAGCATCGGGAGCGCGGCGATGAGGGTCGCCGCCATCAGGCCCGACCAGTCGTAGCCGGTCTGCGGGGTCTGCGAACGGAAGATGGCCAGCGCCACCGACAGCACACGCGAGCTGTCGCTGTAGGACACCATCAGCGGCCAGAAGTAGTCGTTCCAGGACGTGATGTACGTCAGCACGCCCAGCGTCAGGATCGGCGTGGACGCCATCGGCAGCAGGACCCGGAAGAAGACGCGGACCTTGCCCGCGCCGTCGAGCAGGGCTGCCTCCTCGACCTCGCGCGGGATGTTCATGAAGAACTGCTTGAGGAAGAACACCGCGAACGGCGTCATGAACATCGTCGGCAGGGCGATCCCCAACAGGGTGTCCACGAGCCCGAGTTGCTTGATGAGGACGAAGTTCGGCAGCAGGGTGAAGATCGCCGGCACCATCAGCCCGGCCAGGAACAGCCCGAACATCCGGTCCCGGCCGCGCCAGCGGAGCCGGGCGAAGGCGTAGGCGGCCATCGCGGAGAAGAACACCTGGCAGACGGTGACCAGGGTCGAGACGATCACCGAGTTGAGCAGATAGCGCCAGAACGTGAGTCCGCCGCCCGAACCGCCTTGCGCGATGGCCTCCTTGGTCGACTGGAGGCCGAGTGCCCGCTCGAAGCCGCCGGTGGTGAAGTCGACCGGCAGCGGGTCCGAGGGGTGGGCGGCGAGGCCGGTGTTCGTGGAGAGCGCGGTGCGCAGGATCCAGTAGAAGGGCAGCAGGGTGATCAGCATGATCGCGGTCATCGCGGCCCAGGCGGCGACCTTGCCGACGGAGATCCGGCGCCGGGGCGGCCGTACAGTCGCGCGCTCGGTCGTCGTGGGTGTGTCGGGCGTGGTGGTCAGGGTGGCCATGTCGTCTCCTCCCGGTCAGCCGAGGTCGGTCTGGCCGGCGCGGGTGATCCGGTACTGGAGGAACGTGATCGCGCTCAGCACGATCAACAGGGCCACGGACATCGCGGACGCGTAGCCGAACTGGAAGCGCCCGAAGGCGGAGCCGTAGATGTAGTACTGGAGCACGTTCGTCGCGTTGGCCGGGCCGCCCGCGGTGGTCACCGCGACCGTGTCGAACACCTGGAACGAACCGATCACCGTCATGATCAGCACGACCGCGAGGACCGGTCGCAGCAGCGGCATCGTGATCCGCCAGAACATGCGCCACTCGCCCGCGCCGTCCACCTTCGCCGCCTCGTACATGTCGTTCGGGATGGCCTGCAGCCCGGCGAACAGCAGCAGCGCGGTGTAGCCGACGTGCCGCCACACGTTGATCAGGGCGATCGTCGGGATCGCCCAGGTCTTGTCGGCGAGGAAGGGGATGTGGTCGAAGCCGAGTCCCCCGATGATCTGGTTGCCGATCCCGAGCTGGGTGTCGAGGATCCACAGCCAGACGATGCCGGCGACGACGTTCGACATCAGATACGGCGTCAGCACGATCCCGCGCAACAGGGCGGACTGGGTGAGCCGTTGGAGCAGGACCGCGATGGCGAGGGCCGACACCGTCTGGATGCCGATGTTGATGACCACGTACTCGACGGTGACCTTCAACGAGGACCAGAAGATGGGGTCGTGGACCATCCGGTCATAGTTGTCGAGGCCCACCCACTTCGCCGGCGTCAGCAGGTTGAAGCGGGTGAAGCTCAGGTAGATGCCCCGCAGGGTCGGCCAGAGCAGGAAGACCAGGAAGCCCAGCAGGGCCGGGGCGATGAAGACCGCCGCCAGCCGTCCGTCGCCCCCGCCTTCACGGGCCCGCGGTGGGCGCAACGGGGGGCTGCTTGAGGCGGTGGTCATCTGGAGACTCCTTCGTCTGCGACGGCTCGTCCTCGGGTGACTTACTTTTGACGCGAAAGAATCGTGGCGTCAATAGCCGTGCATACATCTTTTCTGTGCAGGGTTTCGGTCATAGAGTGGCCTAGTTATTTCTAGAGCAAAAATATCTAGCTTGTGGGAGTCTGGCGCCCATGACCACACGTGCCGCCAGCTGGCAGCCGCTGAGCCCCGGTGAACGCTCCGTGGCGATCGAGGTGCTCGTCCACGGCCCGCTGTCGCGCACCGACATCGCACGGCGCCTAGACCTCTCGGCGGGCAGCCTCACCCGCCTGACCAAACCGCTGATCGAATCCGGCCTGCTGGTCGAGGTCCCCGACGGCGGCAGCCCGGCCGAAGTCCGCCAGGGCCGCCCCTCGCAACCCCTCGACGTGGTCGCCGAGTCCCGCACCTTCCTCGGGTTCAAGGTCACCGAGGACATGGTCTACGGCGTCGTCACCACCCTCAGGAGCGAGATCGTCGCCCGCCTCGACCGGCCGCTCACCACCCACGAACCGGCCGAAGTCGCGGACCTGCTCGCCGAGATGACCGGCGAACTCGCCGCCCGGTTCCCCACCCTCACGGGCATGGGCGTCGGTGTGGGCGGTCTCGTCCAGGACCGTGCCGTGGTGGGGGAGTCGGCCTTCCTGCACTGGAGCAACGTCCCGCTGGCCGAACTGGTCGAGGAGCGCACCGGGTTGCCGGTCGTCGTGGAGAACGACGTGGCCGCGTTCGTCGAGGCCGAGACGTGGTTCGGCGCCGGGCGCGGCCTCGACCGCTTCGTGGTCCTCACCATCGGCGCGGGTGTCGGCTACGGCCTGGTGCTCGGGGGCGAGCGGGTGCCCTACGCGGAGGAGGACCGCGGCTTCGGACGTCACTGGATCCTGAACCCCAACGGCCCGCTCACGCCCACCGGTGAACGCGGCAGCGCCGTCTCGCTGTTGACCATCCCCAGCATCCGCTACCAGGTCCAGGCCGCCACCGGCCGGGACCTGACGTACGAGGAGATCCTCGCCGGTGCCGCCGCCGGTGAGCCCATGTCCGCCCGGGTGATCGGTGAAGCGGCCCGTGCGCTGGGTGTGCTGGTCGCCCAGATCGCCAACTTCGTGCTGCCGCAGAAGATCCTTCTCGCCGGAGAGGGGGTCGGCCTGATGGACGTGGCCGGGCAGATCGTGGACGACGCACTGCGCGCCCACCGGCACCCGCTGGCCGCCCCGCTCGACGTGGAGACAAAGGTCTCCGACTTTCACGACTGGGCGCGCGGAGCGGCGGTGCTGGCGATCCAGGTGCTGGTGCTGGGTGTGGCGGAGGTGTGAAATGCGTTACGGGGCTTGACAGATGGACGTGATCAGTAACACGGTCCGATATGTCCGATTGGCTCGTGATTACTCACATCGCCTTCACCTGCGGCGACGTATGCTTCACACCATGTCCACCCGTGTTGAATCAGCCACCGAGCGATCGGCAGCCGAGGTCAACGAGGAGATCAGGGCCCTGTGGCTCCGATCGGGCGGGACACTGAGCGTCGAACAGCGCGAGGAGTACCGGCGGCTGGTGATGGAGTGGGCCACCGCGGCTCCTCAGTCGGCCACGGCGGCCTGAGAGCAGCCGCCCGGCCGACGCGCAGATGTCGTTCGGATCCCGTCGCCCGGCCTTCCTCGTGACCCTCGGTCCAGCCGGTCGAGCCCCCGTCGACCCGACCCGATCACCCCCGATCACCCGCGACGAACTCCCCGCGTGATCAGCCCCACATCGCCGAATAGTGCCGCTGGAAGGCCTTGCGGTCCTGCTCCGCGCGTATCCAGCGCGTGGCCACCAGCGCGATCAGACTTCCCGCGATCACCAGCAGACCCGGCCCCACGTTCTTGGGGTCAGTGAGCCGGGACGCCAGGGTCGTCGTGCCCGCCGTGGTGTTGGTCGCCGGAGCAGACGTCCCGGGCGTGACCGAGCCGGTGCCCGCCGCGCTGCCGGCGGCCGAGGCGGAGGGCGCGGGCGAGGCTGCCGTCTTCGGTGCCACCAGCAGCTTGACGTTGAGCGCGGCCAGCGCCTTGGTCAGCGGCTGGAAGAACGTCGTACCGCCCGCCTTGCAGTCACCGCTGCCGCCCGAGGTCACCCCCAGCGCGATGCCGTTGGAGAACAACGGACCGCCGCTGTCGCCCGGTTCGGCACACACCGTGGTCTGGATGAGACCGGTCACCGTGCCCTCGGGATAGTTCACCGTCGCGTCGAGCGCGGTCACCTCGCCGTCGTGCAGCCCGCTGGTGCTGCCGCTGCGGAACACCTTCTCGCCCACGGCCGCGTCGGCCAGTCCGGTGATCGTCACCCCGCTGCCGTTGCCGATCGCGACCACGTCCGCGCCCTCGCCCGCAGAGCCGCTCGCGTACTGCACCAGGGAGAAGTCGCTGCCGGGGAAGTTGTCGGAGACCGTCTTGCCCAGCTGCTGGTCGCCCTGGTTGTCGGCGAACCAGATCGAGCCGACCGGGCCGCAGTGCCCGGCCGTGAGGATGAAGTCGGTCTGGCCGTTGGTCACGTTGTAGCCCGCCGAGCAGCGGCCGCCGGTCGACAGGATGGGCTGCGCCCCGTTGATCCGCGTGGTGAACTTGCCCTGCGTGCGCTGCATCTCCACCGAGGCGCCGATGCTCTTCGCGACCTTCGTCATCGCGGCCCAGCTGGTGGCGGAGACACTGCTGTCGGCCTCCACGAGCACCTTGTTGTTCCGGTAGTCCATCGCCCACGCGGTGCCCGGTACCTTGGGCGCCGAACTCAGCGTGCTCGCGGCCGACTTCAGCTGGTTCATGCTGTACGGCACGACCTTCGCCTCGGCACCCGCCTTCGTCACCTCGGCCGCCGTCGCCTTGTCGGTCACCGCGACGACCGTACGGCCGCCGGAGTCGACCCAACTGCCCGCCGTACGGGCCGAACCGAGCTTCGCCACCAGAGCGGAACCCTTGTCCGCGGGCGTCTGTGGCGCGCTGAGCGTGGCGGCGGACCTGCCCGGGGTGTCGCTCGCCATGGCCGCCTGGGTGACCATGGCACCTCCCAGCAGGAGTCCGCCGACGGCCGTCAACCGTGTCACTCGCCGGACGACCCGTCGTCGTGCGTGCCTCATGCCTGGCTCCCGAACCCCGAACGTGCGGTGCCGAACACCGCGAGGCACTCCGGTCGTTGAGGTGCCCTTCCTCCATACGTGGCCCGGCACCGTCCCGTTCACCGGATGGAAGATCGGCTTCAGCCGCCGACGGCAACAGGCTCTCCGGACGGCCGAGTTGGTCTCGGCTGTGCCCGGCGCGGCCCGTCGCCCACGCGCCGTGATCCCCCTATCTTGAGCCCCATGACCAGCAACCCGCAGGCCGCGGCCGGTGAACCGAATCCCCTGCGCGCGCTCACCCTCGACCGCCTCCGATGCCGTACCAGCATGAAGTGGCGCACCTATCCCGAGGACGTGCTGCCGGTGTGGGTGGCCGAGATGGACGTGCCGCTCGCCGAAGCGGTGGTCCGCGCGGTCACGGACGCGCTCGCCCTCGGGGACACCGGCTATCCCGCCGGTACTGCCTATGCGGAGGCACTCGCCGCGTTCGCGGAGAAGCGGTGGGGCTGGGACGGGCTCGCCGTCGAACGCACCCGGATCGTGCCGGACGTCATGCTGGGCGTCGTCGAGATGCTCCGGCTGGTCACCGGACCGGGCGATCCGGTGGTGCTGAACCCGCCCGTGTACCCGCCGTTCTTCCAGTTCGTGACCCATATGGACCGGCAGGTCGTGGAAGCGCCGCTGGGCGCGGATCTGCGCCTGGACCTCGGCGCCCTGGAGGGCGCGTTCCGGCGCGCGGTCGAGGGCGGGCGGCGGGCCGCCTATCTCCTGTGCAGCCCGCACAACCCGACCGGCACCGTGCACACCGCCGCCGAACTGGCCGCCGTCGCCGCCCTCGCCGAGCGGTACGGCGTGCGGGTTGTCGCCGACGAGATCCACGCACCGGTTGTCGCAGCGGGCGTCGGCTTCGTGCCGTATCTGAGTGTGCCGGGCGGCGAGCGCGGGCTGTCGCTGATGTCGGCGTCCAAGGCCTGGAACCTGGCCGGGCTCAAGGCCGCCCTGGCCGTCGCGGGCCCCGCGTTCGCCGCCGACCTGGCTCGCATGCCCGAGGAGGTCGGCCACGGCCCGAGTCACGTCGGCGTCATCGCCCACACCGCCGCCCTGCGTGACGGCACCGCCTGGCTGGACGCCCTGCTGACCGGCCTCGACGACAACCGCAGACTGCTGACCGGTCTGCTGGCCGAGCACCTGCCCGCCGTGGGATACCGACCCGGCGAGGCCACCTACCTCGCCTGGCTGGACTGCCGCGCGCTCGGTCTCGGCGACGATCCGGCGGACGTCTTCCTGCGCCGGGGGCGGGTCGCGCTGAGCCCCGGCCCCGACTTCGGCACGGGCGGCACGGGACACGTAAGACTCAATCTGGCGACGTCCCCGGAGGTGATCACGGAGGCCGTGCGGCGGATGGCGGCGGCGCTGGGGTGAGCGGGACGGCCGGGCTGTCATGAACACCTGCCCCGGCTGCCATGATGGGCCCATGCGTGTGCTGATGCCGGTCCCCGACCGAGACTTCGACGTCACCGAGGTCGCCGTGCCCTGGCGGCTCCTCACCGACGCCGGGCACGAGGTCGTCCTCGCCACCGAGCGGGCCGGCACCCGGCCCGCCGCGGACCCCCGGCTGCTGACCGGTGTTCTCTTCGGACAGCTCGGCGCAGAGGACGAACCCAAGCGGTTCTACCAACAGCTCACCGAGGCACCGGAGTTCGGCGCCACGGTCGGCTGGGCGGACGTGGACGTGACCGGCTTCGACGGCCTGCTGCTGCCGGGCGGCCACGCACCCGGCATGCGCCAGTACCTCGGCTCGGCCCAACTGCGGGCGAAAGTGGGGGAGTTCTGGGCACTCGGCCGTCGGGTCGGCGCGATCTGCCACGGCGTCCTCGTGCTCGCCCGCACCCAGGACCCGGCCACCGGCCGCAGCGTCCTCGCCGGCCGTCGTACGACCTGCCTGCCCAAGTACATGGAACGCACTGCCTACTTGGCCACTGCCTGGCGCCTCGGCCGCTACTACCGCACCTACCCCGCCTATGTGGAGGACGAGGTGCGGGCCGCCCTCGACGACCCGGGCACGCGGTTCGAACGCGGGCCCAGGGAGCTCACCCGGCGCGGCACCGCGAGCGACGACACCCACGCGTTCGTCGTGCAGGACGGCAGCTATCTGTCGGCGCGCTGGCCCGGAGACGCATACCTTTTCGCCCGCCGGTATCTCGATCTCCTGCGGGCACCCTCGGGTGCTTAGACTGCCGACCATGGACGAGACCCCGCTGGACCGGCTCGGCGCAGGCCAGTACCTGCTGATCACCAGTTACCGCAAGAACGGCTCCCCGGTCCCCACCCCGGTGTGGGTGGTGCGCGACGGCGACACCCTCGGGGTGTGGACGGTCGCCGACTCCTGGAAGGTGAAGCGCATCCGGGCCCGCGCCGACGTCCTCGTGGGCCCCTGCGACCTGCGCGGCAACCCGACCGGCAACCAGGTACCCGGCACCGCCGAACTCACCGACGCCGAGACCACCGCGCGCTACCGCAACTTCATCAAGCGCAAGTACGGTCTCACCGGCCGTCTGACACTCCTTGGCAGCCGGCTGCGCCGCGGTCCCGACGGCACCGTCGGCATCCGCGTCACCCTCAAAGCCTGAGGGCGGACCCCGTGCACATCGAACCCAGGGAGCGCCCGTGGACCCCGCGCTGAACCCGGCCGACCTGCGGCTGCGGCAGGAGCGGATCGTCTTCGCCCGGATGCGCAGCACCCAGGACCGGGTCGCCGACGCCATCACCGCCTTCGCCGGCACCATGCTCTTCGTCTATCTGCACGCCCTGTGGTTCGCCGTCTGGATCGCCCTCAACGAAGGGCTCCTCGGGCACGCCGGGATCTTCGACCCGTACCCGTACGGACTGCTCACGATGATCGTCAGCCTGGAGGCCATCTTCCTGTCGACCTTCGTCATGGTGAGCCAGAACCGGCAGGCGACCCGCGAGAACGTCCGAGCCGACCTCGACTTCGAGACCAACCTCCGCTCCGAGGTGTGGTCGGCCCACATCGGAGCCGTCCTGGGCCTGGACCCGCGCGAGATCGAACAACGCGTACAGGAACTCCTCACCGAGAACCGCGCCAAGATGAACGGCGTGCCGAAACAGGGGAGTTGACCCACCGCACGATGAAGGGGCCGCAGCCTTCGGGCTGCGGCCCCTTCACCTCGTACGGTGTCTCGCTACGACGCGTCGAGCACCGTGCCGGTCAGCACCGGCCTGTCGCTCAGCGGGTCGCCATTGTTGTCCATGCCCAGGAAGAGCACGGACTCGGGCTGCTCGGTCACCTGGTCGGTGATGGTGGGCAGGCTGAGTTCCGCGCTGGTCTGCCCTGCCGGAACGGTCGTCCAGACAGCCAGGTTCGGCACCTTGGACAGGGGCCGCTCCGGGGCTGGCTCCTCTCCGGAGTTCTCGCGGAACCACTGCGGGTCGACGTCGAGGGTGGACAACTCCGGCCCCGTGGTGACCGGTTGGACGGCGAACACGGGGTTGATCTCCACGTCGGCGGGCGTCGACAGCGTCACCTTCCACTTGAGGGGCTGTCCCTCGGTGACCCGGTCGGCGATGGGGGTGACGGTGTACGTGGGCATCGGGTCGTCGTTCTCGGCGGTCACGCCACCGTGGTGGGCGCCGACCACCGCGCCGTGCACTGCCTTGACGAACAGGTCGTGCTGGACGTCGTAGGCGTAGCGTGTGTTGCCCTCCACCTTGACCGGAATGCCGAGGTCGTGGCCACCGGGGCGCACCGTCACCAGGCGTGAGGTCTCCCGGCCGGTGGCCGGGTCGGTGACGTAGATCCGGACCTGGCCGCTGCCCCGGCCCGACACCTGGACGGGCACGCGGTACGTCTTGACGCCCGAGTCCCCTTCCTTGACGGTGAGCCGGCCGATGTCGATGCGCGGGAGCGGGGCCGCGACGGCCGCCGGAGTGCCGGGGCGCCAGCCCCAGGCGTCCATCAGCCATGCCTGGCCGGAGCGCGAACGCGGGGTCAGGGAAAGGGACTTGACGTGGCCCAGGTCGAGTCCGGCGCGGGTGGCGGCGGTCAGCGGTACCCGGACCTCGCGCGCCCAGTAGGAGGCGGTGCGCCCGGTGCCGGGCAGGCCGTCGACGCGGACCCGGCCGAGGGTCGCGCGGTGGCCGGAGGCGTCGGTGAGGGAGACGTCGAGCCGGGTGCCGGTGGTGTTGGGCGGCACGATCACCCGCAGGGCGAGGGACTTGGCGCCGCCCAGGGAGACCGGCCTGTCCGGATGCACCGTCGTCGGCGAACCGGCCGCGGACCAGCGAAGCGCGACGGCGCGGCGGCCGATCTCCTTGGCGGTGTCCCACTGCGCGAAGTGCGGCGAGAGGCCGGTGTTGTTGTCGCCCAGGCAGGCGACGGCCGGATCGGGATCCACGGCAGAGCACAACCTGCCGCCGGACACGGTGACTTGACCGTCCGGCAGGAAGCCGGCGCTGCGGTTCGCGCCCACCGCGTGGGTGAGGACTCGCGCCGGGTCGGCCGAGGGCGCACGGCGGCCCGAGCCGTCGAGCAGCTCGCGTGCCCGGTCGTCACCGGCGACGAACAGCCGGGCGGCGGTGGCGATGTAGGTGGAGCCGGCCTTGTGCTGCTGGTCGGCGGTCAGCCGGGTCGCGGTACCGGGCGAGCAGACCGCGTCCCGCTGGTCGGGGTCGTCGTAGAAGTCGTCATCGGAGGGTGCCTGGGCCTGGCCCGGCGTCCACTCGGTGTTGAAGAAGTTGTGGTCGGCGCCCTCGACATAGACCGCGCTGTGCAGTGCGGCTCCCCGGCTGACTCCACGGGTCCCGTCGACGTACACCTCGCCCTGGAGGTCGGAGACGTCACCGTCGCAGCCGGGCAGGATCGTCACCGACGGAACGTCGGCCACCGGGTTCTGGCCGAAGATCGTCGGGCCGATGAGGACGGTGCCGCGGATCTTCCAGCGCACCGGGCCGTGATAGCCGTCCTGCGCGGCCGGCGGCGGGTAGAGGCTGTCCATCGCCGCCCGGTTGACGCCCTCGCCGCCCCGGGAGTGCCCGATCAGCAGGACCTTGGACAGGTCGGCGCGGGGTGCGTCGCGGACGACCGGGGGAGCGGTGTCGGGGTGGGCGGACCAGCCGGCCCAGCGGGCCAGGTGCTGCCGGACCAGCGAGGAACGGGCCTGCGCACCGCCGTCTTCGACGTTGTAGTCCTGGGCGTTGATGCCGTTCGCGGAGATCGACACGGTCACATACCCCTGGGAGGCCAGGAGTCGCTGGTCGCGGAGGTAGCCGCGATAGCTCGGGACGGGCTTGGTGCCGCTGGGGCAGGGCCAGTCCCCGCCGGTGTCCTCGGTGCCCGGCTTGTAACAGGTGTAGTGCCGGCCGTGCAGGAACAGCGCCAGGGGCCGCCTGCCGGGGGCACCCTCGGGTGCGACCACGACGGCCTGCATCTCCACCGGCTGCGGAAACCCGGGCAGGCGTACCGAGTCGAGGGTGTACTCACCGGTCGTCGTACGGTACGCACCCGGCTTGCCGGGATCGATCGCGCCCGGCGGGAGCGGGGCCGGGCGTTGAACGGCGGCCTCCGAACGTCCGCCATCGGAGCCGGAGGTGTCTCCCGCGGCGTCCAGACGCCTTCCACCGGCCACTACTTGAAGGTCCGTCAGTTTCCCGGAAGTGGCGCTGTCGAGGCCGAGCCGGAAGGTCCGTCCGTCCTTCGCCGGTCTCGGTACGCCGAGGAGCCGGCCACCGGCGTGGAACTCGACCCGGGCGTCCCCCATGGGCACCCGCCTGCCCGAGCGCCACACCAGCTGCTGCGCGGACCCCTTCCCGGTGATCCGCCACCCCGGTGGCAGACTGCCGTCGTCGGCCGTCGCCGTCGCCGTGAACGGTCCGGTGTCCGAGGGTGGTACCGCCTGCGCGGACCCGGACACCCCACCCGCCACCGCGAGCACCGCCGCGGCCGTGACCCATATTCGCCGGGCACGGAACAATGTGTTCTCCTCCTCGAACCCCAGACGCGGGCGTCCCGTCGGTCCCGGTAGCCCCTCGCGCCCCGGAGGACGGGAAGCGGAGCCTGTGGGTTGCCTGTGGAGGAGGATTCGGCCGATCTTCGGCGGTCGGACCCGAACTCGGCCGTGCGGCACGGTCGTTCAGGATCCGTCTGCCGGTCGGCGCGGGCCGGGCCGGCGGTCAGTGCCAGGCGCGGTACGGCTCGTCGAGAAGCTGGAAGACCGGTTCGCCCCGCACCGGGTCCTTGGCCGTGGACAGCCGGACGCGGTCGCCGCTGTGGATGCCCATGGGGTGACCGATGACCCGGCCCCGCACCACGAACCCCTCGGCCATCTCGATCAGCGACACATTGCGGGCGGCGGGGGTGTTGCGGTGCACGACCGTCGAGTGGCGCACCGTGCCGGTGCCTTCGCTGCGCTCCGTGCGCAGGTCGCCGCCCTGGCAGACCGGGCACAGGAGCCGGTGGTACATCGAGGTGCCGCACCAGGTGCAGCGCTGGAAGAGGATGGTGTCCCCGTCCGGGCTGTGCGGTTCGAGTACGCCCGCCGGGGAGCCGGCTGCCGGACGGGTCGCGAATCCTGAGTGGTGGTACACGCTGTCAACTCCCTGCGCTCGGCCGGAATCCCGCGTGCGCGGCCGAGCCGGGCACGCACGTGCGCGGCTCACCGTGCCACCGTGCACGGCCACAGCGTATGGCACTCAGTGCCAAGCGTAAAGATACTGCGTACCCTGGTGTTTGTCGGTTCAGTCGCGGCCGAGCGCGGACTCGATCTCCTGGACGACGCGCCACAGCGGTGCGTCCCGCCGGGAGACGACCACCACGACGTCCTCGGGCTGTTGTCGCGACTGCACGGCGACGCGGGCCGGCGGATGCCCGAAGGCGGACTGCACATACCCCAGGGCGTGGTCCACCTCGGTGGCCGCGTCGCGCTGCCCGTCCGAACGCAGCCAGGAACGCAGCGCGTTGTTGTGGGCCGCGACCACGGCGGCGGCGATCACATCGGCCTGGAGCGTGCCGTCGGGCCGCCCGGCGAACCGCCCGCGCAGATAGTCGGCGAGGGCGCGCTCGTAGCGCCACACCACCGACAGTTCGTAGGCGCGCAGTCCCGGCACCTTCTTGGTGAGGCGGTAGCGCTGGACCGAGAACGTCGGGTTCTCGTTGTACATCCGCAGGACGAGCCGGGCCGCGTCGCAGACCCGCCGCACGGGTTCGTGCTCGTCGCCGCCGGACGCGAGGAACGCCGTCATGTCGGCGAGGCAGCGCTCGTGGTCGGGGAAGACCACGTCCTCCTTCGACGGGAAGTAGCGGAAGAACGAACGCCGTCCGACCCCGGCCAGTGCCACGATGTCGTCGATGGTGGTCTGTTCGTAGCCCCGCTCCAGGAACAGCTGGAAGGCGGCCGCGACCAGGGCGTCCCGCATGGGCGGCTTGGAGCTCATGGACGGGAACGTAGCACCAGGCCGACATGGATGGCACTCAGTGCGGCACCAAGAGGGAACTGAGTCCCCTGAGCCCCACGACGGAGCGCGCCGGGCTGATGCGGTCGAGACGATCGAGACGGTCGATACGGTCCGCGGCATAGAGTGACGGCGACCGGCCGTGCCTTCGGGGGGACCCATGCGACTTCATGTCGACCAGCGCCATGAGCGGGTGCTCGAACTCGTCCGCCGGCGCGGCAGCCTGCGGGTCGCCGAACTCGCCGCGGAACTCGGCGTTTCCGCTGTCACCCTGCGGCGCGACGTGGAGACGCTGGCCGGCCAGGGCCGGCTACGGCGACTGCACGGCGCGGTGGTGTGGCCGGGCGGGGCCGTCGTGGAGCCGCCGGTGCGGCGGGAGCCCGCCGAGGGCCCGGTGATCGGAATGATCGTGCCGACCACGGCCTCGATCTTCGCCGACATCGTGCGCGGCGCCCGCGAGACGGTACGGGCCCAGGGCGGACGGCTGGTCCTCGGGGTGTCCGGCTACGTCGACACGGAGGACGCCGTACAGGCCGGGCATCTGCTCGCGGGCGGCGCGCAGGGACTGCTCGTCGCGCCCAGCTGGTCCGACGGTGTGCCCGTCGACGGCCAGGAGCGGTGGCTACTGGACCGGGGCGTACTCACCGTCCTGGTCGAACGCTCCGCCCCGCCCGGCAACCCGGCCGCCGCCCTCGACCGGGTGCGCACCGACCGGGCCCACGGCGCCGCGGTCGCCGTCGGCCACTTCGCCGCCCTCGGCCACCGCAGGATCACCGCGGTACTCCAGGAGGGCCCGCACGCCGCGCAGATCACCGCGGGCTACGAGTCGGCCGTACGCTCCCTCGGTCTCGAAGCCGCCCCGGGCGCCCCCTCGGTCCGCGAACACGGCGACTACGAGGCGAGCGTGGACTTCCTGGCCGACGCCGTGCGCGGCCGCGGGGTCACCGCCGCCCTCGTGCACAGCGACGAGGACGCGATCGTGCTCGTGCCCCGGCTCCGGGCCCGCGGCATCCGCGTCCCCGACGACCTGGCGCTCATCGCCTACGACGACGAGGTCGCCCCGCTCGCCGACGTCCCGCTCACCGCCGTGGCACCGCCGAAACGGTCGGTGGGGGAGCTGGCCGCGAAGCTGCTGCTGGGCCGGCTCGCCGAGCGCGGGAACGGAGCGCGGCCGGCCCCGCGCCAACACGTGGAACTCCTCCCCGAGTTGAGGATCCGAGCCTCCTGCGGAGGCGGACCGCCCACCCGGTGAATCCGGCACGACCGTTTTGATCATTACGCGCGAACGCTCTCCACACCCACCGCCAAGGAGAACCGGCATGACCTCCCCGCCTCAGGCCCGCCCCCGCATCCTGTACGTCACCGACCTGGCGTACCAGGCGCGCGGGCGCCGCTACTGCGACGAGGACATCGACCTGACCTCCCGGCTGCGCGAGGACTTCGACCTGGCGCTGTGTCATCCGCTGGACGCGGCCGGACTGATGGACGGATTCGACGCGGTCGTGGTCCGCAACAGCGGTCCGGTCCTGGGGTACCGGACGGAGTACGACGTGTTCCGCAAGCGCGCGACCGACGCCGGGACCCGCGTCTACAACCAGCTGTCGGGCCGGGCGGACATGGCGGGGAAGCAGTACCTTCTCGACCTCACTGCCGCCGGATTCCCGGTCATCCCGACCGTCGACCGGATCGAGGACCTGGACCGGCTCCCGCGCACGGACCGGTATGTGGTCAAGCCCAAGCTCGGCGCGGACTCGATCGGTCTGCGGATCGTCCCGGCGGACCGTCTCCCGGCCCTTGCCGACGGCAGCGTCCTGGTCCAGCCGTGCGTCGACTTCTCGTACGAGGTGTCCTTCTACTTCGTCGACCACGACTTCCAGTACGCCCTGTACGCCCCGGACACCGGGCAGCGCTGGCGGCTCGAAACGTACGAACCCACCTCCGCCGACCTGGAGTTCGCGCAGCGGTTCATCGACTGGAACGGCATCGATCACGGCATCCAGCGCGTCGACGCCTGCCGCGCCCCCGACGGCGGACTGCTGCTGGTCGAGCTGGAGGACCTCAACCCCTACCTCTCCCTGGAGGCACTCGACGACACGCGCCGGGACGCGTTCGTTGCCGCGCTGAAGGCGTCCCTGCGCCGGTTCGTCGGGGCGTGACGTGAACTCCTGACGCCGTGCGCGCGTATCTCTCCAGAGGATGGCGGATCCGTGCGCGTGGAACGGAAGGAGAGCAGTGTGTCTACACCGCCCGAACCGGGAGCCTCGTCCGGCGGCCCGGTCCTGGAACCCGCACGTGTGCTGCGCCGCCGCCGCTCCGACAACCTCGCGGAGCTGATGCGGGACACCCGCCGGGACTCCTCCGTCTTCGAGTCGGTTCCGTTGCCCCGGCCGTACTCCGGCTCCGACGACGAGACACAGGAACTGCCGCCCGTACGCGGCGACTTCCTCCCGGTACCGAGCGACAGCCCCTTCGGCCCCGGACTCCGCCGGGCCGCCATCACCATCGGCGTCAGCGCCGCAGCCCTGGTCGGCTTCGCCTGCGCCCTCCTGCTGCCCGGCAGAGGCGAGGCCAGCACGGCGCAGCCGGTCACCACACCCACCGCGGTGACCTCCGCCACCGCCACGGGTGCCGCCGACCCGGACGGCGACGGCACCCTTCGCGAGGGGGACAGCGGCCCCCAGGTGACCGAGCTCGAACAACGCCTGCTGCGGATCCCCAACGTCTACGAGAGCGGCTCCACCAGCGGCCGGTACGACGCGACCCTCAAGGAGGCGGTCGCCCGCTTCCAGCTCTGGTACGGCATCCGCGGCGACGAGAACGGCGTCTACGGCGACGACACCCGCAAGGACCTGGAGTCACGCACCACACTCGACGACGGCCAGTAGGACGGACCTCCGCACCACGGCACGGCCGGCCCGCTCAGTCGTCGTCGCGGTGTCGCCAGTACCAGAACACGCCCACGACGAGGGCCAGCAGAAACATTCCGGGCAGTACGAGGCCCGGAATACGGGAGCCACTCATCGGCATGGCCTTCGGTTCGCAGGGGGTGCGGCGCCGTCGTCCCACGACGCCGCACCGCCCATGATGAACGCCCGCGCGTCCGAGGCGCCGGTCAGCGTCCCGTGCTGTGTCCGACCAGTGCCTCGGTCACCGCGCGGACGCTGCGCGCGATGTGCTGCAGCTGGAGGAGCTCGGCGGCGTACAGCTTGATCGTGTGCTCGATGACCGACTCCGGCAGGCCGAGACCGGGCAGGTCGGCGCGTGCCGTCTGCAGGGCGGTGCGGGCCACGCGGATCTCGTGCTGGACCTGGATCTGGGCGTGGCGGGCCAGCAGCACGGGGTGGCGGATGAACGCGGGGTAGCTGGCGTAGCGGGCCGGCACCAGCTCGCGCAGCCACTTGGCGGCCGAGCGCTCCCAGTCGTAGCTGCCGGGCGTCTTGACCTGACAGGGCCAGTCCTGGCTGATGCGGGTGGTGGTGAGTTGCATGTCATCGCTTCCCGGTGTGCGGCGTCGCGGGGGGTGGTTCGACGGTGTGGGGCGGCCCCGGTCTAGGGGATGACCGGGGCCGCCCTGGGCGCTCGCGCAGGCGATGCCCGACCGAACACCCCTGGCGCCGACGCGGGTAGGAGACGGCGGCTGGGGGTGTCCGTGGAGGAGCCCCGGAGGACGGGTGTCGCCGGCGCGGCAGGTGGAGCGGCGTGCGCATGGGCGGACCGGTGCTTTCTCGGGGCGGGTGCGAGCGCTGGGCTCACGGGTGCGGAACGGGTCCGGAGTGGGCCGGACGCGATCCGTGAGCAGTATTTATATATGCCGTCCGCTTTGCAAGGCGTATGAAAACATTCATGCGTGAAATGGGTGGATTCATCCCTGTGTGAAGTTGTTCGAGGGGGAGTGGCGGGTCAGTCCCGCATGAAGAACTGGTGCTGCTCGGCGATCTGCTCGTAGTCCTCGAGGCGGGCCTGGGTGCGCTCCGGATCGGCGTCCGTCATGGCCTGGAGCAGCGCGGCGGCCATCACTCCCGGCGCCGCGTAGGAGTCGAAGACCAGGCGGGAGCCGGTGCCGGTGGCGAAGGTGACGTCGGCCTCGTCGGCCAGCGCGCCGAGCGCGAGATCGGTCACGAGGGCCACCTTGAGCCCGGCGCTGCGTGCCACCCGGATCGCGGTCAGCGTCTCGTGCGCGTGCCGCGGCATGTCGAAGGCCAGCAGCCAGGTGCCGCCCGCCTCGCGTGACTGCAGGATCGCGTCGTAGGCGACGCTGCCGCCCCTGGTGACCAGCCGTACGTCGGGGTGGATACGGCGTGCGGCGTACGCGAAGTACTCGGCCAGCGAGACGGAGATGCGCAGACCGAGGACGGTCAGCGGAGTGGACGCCGACAGTTCGCGGCCGACGTCGATCAGCCGGTCGGGGTCGGCGAAGTCCCGGCGCAGGTTCTCCAGGTTCTCGATCTCGGCGTCGACCGCGGCCTGCAGTTCGTTGCTGCGGTTGACCTCGGCCGCCGGGCCGCCCGCGAGGGTGCGCAGGGCGATCGCCTGCAGCCGCTCCCGTAGCGCCGGGTAACCGCTGAAGCCGACCGCCGCGGCGAACCGGGTCACCGAGGGCTGGCTGACGCCGACACGTTCCGCGAGGTCGGTGATGGAGAGGAACGCGGCCTCGGTGATGTGCTCGATCAGGTACTGGGCGATGCGCCGCTGACCGGGCGACAGCCGTGGCCCGTCGAAGAGTTCGCGGAGCTGGGAAGTCGGCGCCGCCCCGACTTCCGGGTCGGTCTTTCCCGAGGTGATCGCGGATGCCTGGGCTCGTGCCTGCTGCGGCGATGGCACGGATCCGCCTCCTTTGTCTCCCACGGTCACTCAACATAGCTCACAGAGCGTTGTGACCAGCGGGCGATCAGCGCCGGTAAATGGTGATCGAATGACCGACTTGATCGATCGGGCGACTGCTGTCGATCAACTCGGCCAGTTTGCCTTGAGCTTTGTCGATCGAGGTGTCCGAGACGACCACCAGACCGTGCACCTCGCGCAGTCCTGCCTTGCGCGGATCGGACGACTCGATGCCGTAGTACGACGGCACACCGCTGCCCTTGTAGACCAGCCAGATCCGCTCGCCCTGGTAGCGCTCACGGAGCCGGTCGGCGAGCCGGCCGAGGTCCTGGCCCCAGTCCACGTTGGAGTCGTGCAGCCGCAGATAGGTCTTCGCCGGACCGCCGAACGCCTCGTTGGAGTACGGCAGATAGTAGGGGAACGTCCGCAGCGAACTGACCGCGACGAACGCCACCAGCAGCCCCGTGGACAGCGCGGCCCAGCGCCACCGCAGCACCGGCACACAGGCCGCCGCGACCGCCAGGAACATCGGCACGAAGATCGCGTACCGCGTACCGAAGTCCCGCGAGCCGTCCATCGCCGCGGCCAGCAGCACGGCCGTCGGGACGAGCAGATACGGCGCCGCCGGCCGCAGCCGCCGTACCGCCACGACCGTGACGGCACCGGCCGCCCACAGGGCGAGCATGCCGAGCGGGGTCTTCACCAGGAGCGCCGCGGGCAGGTAGTACCAGTGGGACCCCGTGTAGAGGTGCCCGAACAGGAAGCCCTGCCACGGGTAGTCCTCCAGACCGAACTGGATGCGCATCCCGTCGAGGAACGCCCGCGGGAACGGCAGCAGTTCGACCACCCGCCCGCGCAGCCCGTGCACGGCGTGCACCGGTTCCGTGGACGCGAACCGCAGGTGGGGGTCCACCACCAGATACGAGGCCCAGACGACGGCGACCGCGACCACCGCGACCGCCATCGCACTCGCGGCGCCGAGGAGCAGCGTCCGCCGCCGCGCGTCACGGTCGGCGGGACGGCGGGCGCACCACACCGACGCCACGGCCAGGAGCATCAGCACGGGTACGGCGGGCAGGGCGCTCATCTTCGTCGCCACGGCCGCACCGAGCGCGGCGCCCGCGAGCGGGACATACAGCCGGGGCCGCCGCCGGGCCCGCCACAGCAGCCACACCGAGGTCAGCAGGAAGCCCGCCTCCGGCACGTCGAGGGTGGCCAGCGAGCCGTGTGCGATCACGTCGGGGGAGAACGCGTAGAGGGACAGTGCCACCACCCCCCGTGCCGCGCCCACGAGTTCACGGGCGAAGGCGAACACGACCAGCCCGAACAGCAGCGTCAGCACGATCACCGGCAGCCGGGCCCAGAACATCAGCCGCCAGGGGTCGTTGCCCGACTCGTACAGCAGATGGCGGCCCAACTCGCCCTGGTCGCCCTTGTAGGACGCGTCGAAGTGAGGATCGGCGAGGGCGATCCCGGCGGCGATCACCAGCTTCCCGAGGGGCGGGTGCTCGGGGTTGTAGTCGAGGCTGTGCTCGCGCAGATAGACGGTGGCGGCGGCCACGTACACCGGCTCGTCGATCGTCGGTGTCTGCTGTACGGCGGTCGTGACCATCACGGCGGCCATCTGCGCGAGGAGCAGCGCCACCAGGAGCGGCAGCAGCCACCGCCGGTGGCGCCGCAGCCCGGCGCGGAGACGGGCCGGCCGGCTCTCCGCGGCGCGCGGCGGAGGAGGGCCGCTGCCGTCGTCGAGAGTGCCGGGGTCGAGGACCGAGTGCTGTTCGCGCGCCATCATCCGCCCTGCGGTGAGGCCGGCCGTTCGGTGGCGGGAGCGATCCGGAGCCGGGTCATGGCCCTACTGTCGCATCGCTCCCGCCACCAGGGGCGTCACCGCTTCAGGAGTCGTACCGACAGACCTTCCGCCGTATACACGGGTACGGCCCGCAGCCTGTCCGAGTTCAGCGTGATGCTGTCGAACTGGCCGCGCAGCGCCGAGGCGCCCAGGACGCGCACCGTGGAGCCCGCGGCCGGCGGGTGCTCGGCGTCGAGCTGCAGGGACAGCGCGCTGCCCCTGCCGAGCGTCGCGCGCCGGGTGACCTGGACGGCGGGCTGGTGGCCCGAACGCAGCGTGATCTCCAGGGTGGCGGACTGCTGGGCGTAGGTGCCGTGGATCTGCGCGGACCCGGAGACCCGCAGCGTGCCGCCGAGCACGCTCACATCCCCGTGGCCGAGCGCGTGCGCCGAACCGGCCACCAGCGCACCGGACTTGAGCACGGTCCCGCCGGTGTACGCGTTGTGCCCGGTCAGTGTGAGCGTCCCGGTGCCCTGCACGGTCAGGCCGCCGCAGCCGTCGATGTCGTTGCGCCAGGCGTCGGCCGCGCCGAAGCCCCCGGCCGCTGAGTCCAGGGCGACGACGACATCGGAGTCGAAGGAGCCGTAACCGTCCGCCGCCGCGAAGAGGTTGAGGCGCCCCCACTGCTCGAAGCCGTCGAGCAGGACGTAACCGGAGGGCAGCGCGGTGGTGCGCAGCACCTCACGCCGCTGGGCCGCGTCGAGATACGGCAGCCGGGTCTCCAGCAGGACCTCCGCGCCCTTGGGCACGGTCAGCTCCTTGTCGCTGCCGCTGCGGGTCAGGACGTAGGTGAACTTGGGCTTCACCAGACGGGAGTTGGCGGTCCGGTCCGCGTACGGGTCGGTCGCGGTGGTCGCCGAGTGCGCGTAGGCGTACAGGGTGTCCGCCGTCGTACTGGTCCGCGCCTCGAAGTAGGCGAGGGCCTGGGCCCGGGCGGCGGCCTTGAGTTCGGCGTTCGCCGGGTCGGCGAGGGTGGCGGCGGCCAGTGCGGTGGCCATGATGCGGCCGCCCATGACGTCGACCGTGGAGTGCATGCCGGCCATGATCCGCGTGTGGCTCAACTCGAAGGTACGGGTGACCAGTTCCTGGAAGCGCTCCGGTACGGCGTACGCGTAGGCGAGCCCCGCCAGGTGGAAGGCGTTGGTGTGGCCGCTGGGGAAGCCGCCGTCGTCGACGGGGGAAGTGCTGCGCTGGCGCAGGAGTTGCGGGGCGACGACCACCTGGGAGTCGTAGACCGGGTAGCCGAGCGAGTCGACCGCACCGGTGTCGACGACCTCGCTCCTCTCGTTCATCCGCCACGGACGCGGGTACTGGTAGGCGTACTTGCTCGGGTTGCCCGACGCGTAGTTGCCGCGCAGGGTGTCGACGAGTTCGGCGACCTTGCCGAGCGCGGAGTCGTGCGATCCCGCACCGAGCGCGGCACCGGCGGGCGCGCCGGCCGGGACGGCGTCGTCGATCTTGGTGGCGGGTGTGCCGTCCGGGGCGCTGGTGATCGAAGTGACCGCCAGGGCACCGGACTTGTACAGGTCGGCCAGGGGACCCAGACCCGCGATCATCGCGTAGCTCTGGTGCTGCCGGTCGTAGAGGAACGCCTCTTTGGCCTGCGCCTCGGTGCGGCGGGCGGTGAGGTCGATGCAGTACCGCATGTTGGCGCGCAGGATCTCGGGCCGCAGCGGGGTGCCGGTGTTCCAGGCGGCACCCGTCTTCCATATCCGGGCCATGCCGCCGAGGACCCGGACCACGGCGTTGGTCTCGGGGGTGAGGTTCGCGATGACGTTCGTTTTGTAGTCGTCCACGAACGCGAGCGGAGCCGTGGCGGCCTTGGCGTCCGCCGCTGACAGCCAGCCGACCAGCGTCGGCGCGGCGACCACACCGGCCGAGGCGCCGAGCGAGGTCTTGAGGAATCCACGTCTGTTCACGGCAAGTCGACCGGCGTCCGTGCGGTGCCCGGCGGGTGACGGCATGGGTGTGCCTCTCTTGAGTTCTACGGCCGTTGCGACCGGTGAGGTCGTGGGACCAGGGAAGGGTGGTGCGATCGGCTGTGGTTCGGGGTGCACCGTACGACGTGAGAAAGCGCATTCGTCAACTGGTGCGTACGTGCGAAGATTTGCGGCGGGCCGTGTCCAGGTGGAGAGGGTTCGGCGTCCGTCGCGTGACCCCCGGGTGAACGGGGGCCGTGCGGTTCACAGGATCGATCGGGCCAGTGCCACCGCGCCCTCGACGGGCGGTACCCGGACGGGCTGCGGCCGGGCCCCCGGCACCCGCTCGGCGAGCGCCGTGGTGAAGGCGTCGTACAGGCGGGGCTGGGCGAGGACGGTGCCGCCCGCGACCACCACGTCGTCGACGGGGACGCCGCGTTCGGCGAGCCGTACGACGAGTGCGGCGAGGGACCGGCCCGCCTCCGCTATCACCTCGCGTGCGAGGAGCGAGCCGGCGTCGGCGGCGGTGAAGACCACGCGGGCATGGCGGCCCCAGTCGGCGGAGACGTCGGAAGCGCTTTCCAACGCGGCGCCGAGCGCAGGAACTTCGGCCACGGCGAACGCCTCGACGAGTCCCAGGGCGAGTCGGTCCGGGGCCTCGCCCCGGTCGTGCGCGGCCCAGGCGGCGCGGGCCGCCTCGCGGACCAGGCCGGCGGCGCCGCCCTCGTCGCCGAGTACCGCGCCCCAGCCGCCCACTTGGAGCCGGCTGCCGTCGGCGAGCAGGCCCACCGCGACGGAACCGGTGCCGGCCACCAGGCCGACCCCCTTGTCCAACCCGGCCGCGGGGACGAGCAGCTCGGCGTCCCCCACGACGAGCGCGGGAATCCCGAGACGCTTCTCCAGGGCGGCCCGGATCTCGGCGCACTGGCGGGGTGTCTCGCACGCGTGCCCGCCCACGGCGACCGCGGACGGGCACGCGTGTGCGGGCAGGGCGTCATGGACGAGTGCGGTCAGCCAGTCGGCGGCGGTCGCGATGTCGTGCGGCCGCCAGCCGCTGCTGGCGCGGATGTGGTCGGCGACGACATCCGAGCCCGCGCAGGCGCGCAGATGTGTCTTGGTGCCACCCACGTCGATGCCGACCACGAGGGGCGTGGAGTCCTGCACGGAACCTCTTTCGTCGTTGCGCTGTGCTGCGACGGTGGGCGAACCGTGTCCGGGGGGACGGAAGTTGAAGCACTAGGGAAGCCCCGGGACGGGCTTCTGACGGAACACGGCAGGCGAGTACCGTGACGTTCGTTAGGAAGTTAACTAACGAAGTACAGTGCGTCAAGAGGCATCGCGTATCAGGCAACGGGAACCACCGTCCGGGCCCGCGTGACGCCAGGACATCCCGTCGCCGCAGCCCATGGACACCCACCGGGCGCGCGGCCTGTGAACTGGGGGAAGTGTGGAACACATCGTGGCGCGGGCGTCTCGGCTGACCGAGAGCGCGAGCGCGGTGTTCGAGGTGCTGGCCAAAGCCGGCAGCGCGACCCGCCCGCAGCTCGCAAGCCTGGCCGGTCTGTCCAAGCCGACGGTGTCCTCCGCCGTCGTGGAACTGGAGAGCGTCGGGCTCGCCGCCCACTCCGGCACCGCCTCCGGCGGCACCGGCCGCAACGCCGCCGTCTACCGGCTCGGCCCGGCCGCGGGCGCCGTACTCGCCGTCGACCTCGGCCCCGCCCTCACCCGGGTGCGCGGCTGCGCCCTCGACGGAACCCTGCTGGCCGAGGCCACCGAGTCCCGTGAGGACGCGGCCGACGCCGTGCGTGAGGCCCTCGACGCGCTGCCCGCAGGTACTCCGCTGCGCACGGTCGTCGTCGCCGTCGGTGACGTGGCCGCGCGGAACCGGGCGGGCGCCGGGATGCGCCCCGCGACCGCCAAGGCCGGCCCGGTGTTCGACGCCATGACGGTCGCCCTCCCGCCCGGAGTGCCCGTCCACCTGGAGAACAACGTCAACTGTGCCGCGCTCGCCGAGCTGCACGAGGGCGCCGCGCGGGGTCGCGACACCTTCGGCTATCTGCGGATCGGCGTGGGTATCGGTCTCGGCATCGTCGTCGGCGGCCATGTGCTGCGCGGCGCGAACGGCGCGGCCGGTGAGCTGGCCCGGCTGCCCTACCCCTGGGACGACGCCGTGGAGCCCCGCCGCGAGGCCCTTGAGGAGTACGTCGGCGCCCGCTCGCTGCTGCGCCGGGCCGCCGCGGCCTGGCGGGCCGACAAGAACGCGGACGGGCCCTGTCCGGACACCGCCGACCAGCTGTTCGCGCTGGCCGCGCAGGGGCAGCGAACGGCGTCCGCCCTGGTCGGCCGGCACGCCGCCGACGTGGGCAGACTCGCCGCGGCCGTGGCGGCCGTACTGGACCCCGGACTGATCGTCCTCGGCGGGAGCACGGGCACGGACCCGCAGCTGCTGCCCGGGGTGCGGGCCGAGCTGGGACGACTGAGCTGGCCCACCGAGGTGGTGAGCAGCACTGTCGGCGATCTCGGCACCGTGGTGGGCGCCGCGCGGCTCGCGGTCGCCAGAGGAGTCCAAACCGTGACCGATGCCGCGGGGGTGAAGGATTGACGGCCTCGGACTCGGTCTGCCAATGTCCGGACAAGCGCTTTCTAAGTCGGCCGGGACGTCGACTCGGAGTGAGCCTCCCGCCCGTACGAGAAGTACGGCAACCGCACCAGGGTGTGCTTGTGCGGCAGCGGCCGAGAGGGCCGGGGATGCCACCCGACAGAACGGCGAGGCCGGGCGAGGCCACGCCCCCGGAAAGCGAACCTTTCTGCAGAATGCACCTGTGCCGCCTCGGATGGCGCCGTGCTTCCTCCGCTACGAAGAAAAGGGATCGAAGATGACCAGAGTGAGTGCGCGGCGCTCCCGCCGACTCGTCCACGGCGGCGTGCGCCGTATGGTTCCTCTCGCTGCCGCGGCCACGGCAGGAGCCCTGCTCCTCTCCGCCTGTGGGTCGGGCTCCAGCTCCGGCGGCACCTCCAAGTCGCTGACCTTCTGGATCTCCACGGTCCCGGGCCAGGACGCGGGCTGGAAGAAGCTCGTGGCGCAGTACAAGAAGGAAGAGGGCGTCAGCGTCAAGCTCGTCAACATCCCCTACGACGGGTACCCGACGAAGCTGCACAACGCCGCGCAGGCGAACTCGCTGCCCGACGTGGCGGACGTGCCGGCCCTTGACCCCATCTGGTCGAGCAAGCTGATCGACCTCAGCTCCATCACCGGCAACAAGGCCAACAACATCAACTCCAACTTCCTCGCCAAGGACTCGTCCGGCAAGGTGTTGGCCATTCCCTCGGACGTCACCGCGTCCGGCCTGTTCATCAACAAGTCGCTGTTCGAGAAGGCCGGCGTCGCCGTGCCGGCCTCGCCCTCGAACACCTGGACCTGGACCGAGTTCATCGCGGCGGCCAACAAGGTCCGCGAGAAGACCGGCGCCAAGTACTCCCTGACCTTCGACCAGTCGCCGTCCCGGCTCCGCGCCATGGTGTACGAGATGGGCGGCAAGTACGTCCACGCGGACTCCTCCGGCAAGTTCTCGGTGGACGACGCGACCAAGAAGGCCGTGAAGTACTTCGTCGGACTGAACGACGACAAGACCATGCCGAAGTCGGTGTGGACGAGCGGCGCCGACCCGTCGGCCATGTTCCAGAGCGGTGACGTCGTCGCCTACTGGTCCGGTGTCTGGCAGGTCGCCTCCTTCGCGGACAGCATCAAGAAGTTCGACTGGGCGAGCGTCCCCACCCCGGCTCAGCCGGTGCAGGCCAGTGACGTCAACAGCGGCGGCATGATGGTGGGCTTCAACAACAACGGAGCCGCGTCCGCCGCCGCGAAGAAGTTCCTGTCCTGGGTGTACGAGCCCAAGCAGTACACCGAGCTGGTCGAGACCTCCGGCTTCCTCCCGGTCGAGAGCGGTCTGAGCCCGAAGTACCCCTTCAAGTCGGCGGCGGCGCAGGCGGCGTTCAAGCTCTACAACGAGGAGATCCCGCTGTACGCCCCGATCTCGGGCTACTTCAACAACGCGCAGACGAACTGGGTGCTGAAGGGCAAGAGCCTCGCCACCGACCCGACCAAGACGGAGCTCGGCAAGGCGATCAACGGCCAGCAGTCGGTCGACAAGGCCCTGCAGAACATCGTGGACGGCTACAACACGGCGGTCGGCGGCTGATCGTAGGCCCAGGGGCCCGGGCGGCGGCGTCGAGACACCGCCGCCCGGCCCTGGCCCCCCCGCGTGATGCCGGGCTCACGGAGTGGGCCCACAGCAATCCATCCACCAGCACGGAAGTCAGGAAGATGACAAAAAGCGCCGCGGACGTGTCCGTGAGGCCGCCCAGGAAACGACGCAGCACCTACACCCTCGCGCCGCTGGTCCTCATCGCGGCCAATGTCGTGCTCTTCGCGCTGTTCTTCGTGTGGCCTGCGGTGATCGGGCTCGTCTACTCCTTCACGAACTACACCGGTGTGGGGGCGTTCCAGTTCATCGGACTGGAGAACTACCACAACCTGTTCGGGGACTCCACCTTCTACGACGCGCTGACCCGGACGCTGTTGTACGCCGTGCTCTTCGTGCCGCTGAACTTCGCGCTCTCGCTGCTCGCCGCCAACCTGGTGGTGAACAAGCACGCCAAGGGCGCGTCCGTCGCCCGTGTCATCTTCTTCATCCCGTGGCTGCTGTCGCCCATCGTCGTGGGTGTCCTGTGGCGGTGGCTGTTCGGTGAGAACTTCGGTCTGGTCAACTACGTCATCGAGAAGTTCGGCGGGTCGGCCGTTCCGTGGCAGTCGAACGCGGACCTTTCGCTGATCGTGGTGGTGTTCGCGGCGTCCTGGGCCTGGACGGGCTTCTCGATGCTGCTGTTCATCGCCGCGATCAAGAACGTGCCGGTGTCGTACTACGAGGCCGCCTCGCTCGACGGTGCCGGTCCCTGGCGCCAGTTCATCAGCATCACGCTGCCGAGCATCGCGCCCACCTCCTTCATCGTGATCCTGCTCAACACGATCAACGCGATGAAGGAATACCCGGTGTTCGTCTCCCTCAACAACGGCGGACCCGGAACGTCGAACAATCTGCTGGTCCAGTACATCTATCAGACCGGCTTCCAACGGGGCCAGATCGGCTACGCGAGCGCCGCGTCGTTCGTGCTCATGCTCATCCTGATGGCCGTCGCGATCATCCAGCTGATCGTCAACCGGCGGGTGGAGAACCGATGACAACCACAGACATGCCGCGCAAGGTCGACGCCGGTTCCGGACGAGCCGTTTCCAAGAAGCGACCCCGCAACTCGCGCGACGGCGGTCTCCGGCGTGCGGTGCCCGCGACGACACTGCTGTGGGTTCTGGCGTGCCTCTACGGGCTGCCGGTGCTGTGGTTCATCCTCAGCTCCCTCAAGCCGGCCGGGGATCTGTTCACGTATCCGCTGACCTTCATTCCGCACAACCCCACCCTGTCGGGCTACTCCCAGGCGTGGCGCAGTGCCAACTTCTCCCAGTACTTCATCAACACGACCATCGTGTGCGTCATCACGACGATCCTCACGGTGGGCGTCAGCTGCTGCACCGGGTACGCGCTGGCCAAGTACGACAACAAGTGGCTCAAGGCGTTCTTCATCTGCATCCTGGCCACCACGATGCTGCCCGGCGAGGTCATGCTCGCCCCCGAGTTCCTGGTGGTCCGCAACCTCGGCCTCTACAACTCGTTCGCCGGCATCATCCTCCCGGCCGTCCTCACCGCGACCGGCTGCTTCATGTTCCGCCAGTTCTTCATCACGGTCCCCGACGAACTCGTGGAAGCCGCCCGCATCGACGGAGCCCGGGAGCTGTCGATCTTCCTGCGGATCATGGTGCCGCTCTCCAGGCCGATCATGCTGACCCTCGCGATCCTGTCCTTCCAGTGGCGGTGGAACGACTACATCTGGCCGCTGCTGATGCTGAACGACCCGAACAAGTTCACCGTGCAGATCGGCATCCAGAGCATCGTCGGCGCGCAGAACATCAACTGGTCGGTCCTGCTGGGCGCTTCGGTCATCTCGATGATCCCGCTGATCGTGATCTTCCTGGTCTTCCAGCGGTATGTCATGGGCGCAGACATCAACGCCGGCCTGAAGGACTGACCTTGTCCACCCCGCTCGACCACGAGTTCGTCCGCGCGGTGGCCGGTGCCGCCGACCGGTCGGCCGCCCCGCTGGCGGCCGACCCCGACGGGCAGCTCGGAGGCGTGACCCACCGCGCCCTGGCCCGCCGGGTGAAGACTCTGGTCGCGGCCTACCGTTCCCCGGACTCGGCCCTGCACGGCAGCGGGTATGCCGTGGCCGCCGCGCTGGCCCACCTCGGCGCCCTCCGGACCGCGCAGACCGGCACCGGCCTCTTCGCGGGCGGCGACAACGTGCAGTCACCGCCGGACTCCGCGTTCACCGTCAACGACGTGTGCGACGCGCACGTCCTCGCCGCGGGCGCGGGTCCGGAACTGCGCGACGTCACGGCCGCGCTGGCCGAGATCGCCGGCGCGGCGTCCGAAAGCCTTTTGGCGGGCGGGGTGCACACCCCGAACCACCGCTGGGAACTGTGCGCGGCACTGGCCCGGTTGCACCGGTCCTTCCCCGACGACCGGCTGCTCGACCGCGTCGGGCAGTGGCTCGCGGAGGGCGTCGACATCGACGCGGAGGGGCTGTACTCGGAGCGGAGCGCCGTCTACGCCTCCCACGTCTCCAACCCGTCGCTCCTGCTTCTGGCCGACGTCCTCGACCGCCCCGATCTGCGGGATGCCGTCGAACGCAACCTCACCGCGACCCTGGACCTCATCAGGCCGGACGGCACCGTGGAGACTGTTCACTCGCGGCGCCAGGACCAGCGCGGGCGCTTCCCGCTGGCGCCCTACCTCGCGCACTACCGGCTGCTCGCGATCCGCACCGGCAGGGGCGACTTCAGCCGAGCGGCGCACTGGGCGGCGTCCGGCGGCATCGACGACCCCGACCTGCTCGCCGAGAGTATCCTCACCCCCGACCTGTGCCGCCCGCTGCCGCAAGCGGAGCCGGAACTCCTGCCCCGTCACCGGTACTTCACCACGGCACGCCTCGCCTCACGCACCTCCACCGCCGCGCACAGCGTCCTCTACGGCGGCTCGGACGTGCCCGAGCACCGGCGCATCCGCTCGGGCCTCGCCTGCAACCCCACCTTCCTGCGCCTGTTCGTCGGCGACGCGGTGCTCGACGCGGTCCGTCTCTCCCGGGGCTTCTTCGACCTGGGCCCGTTCCGCGCCGCCGACACGGAACGGCTCGCCGACAACCGGTACCGGCTCACCGAGACCCTGACGGCCGCCTACTACCAGCCGCTTCCACCGGACCGGCGACGCGGTGACGGCGTCTACCGCATGGCGGACGAGGGCCGCTTCTCGGCCGCGCTGGCCTTCCCGGACCGCCCCCGCGACGAGGTCTCCCACACGACCCGCGTCGAAGCGGACCTGCGGGAGGACGGCGCCGATCTGCACATCGACATCAGCGGACCACGAGTGCCCTGGTGCCTCGAACTGACCTTCCGCCCAGGGGGAGTTGCGGAGGGTGCCGCACCGATCGGCGACGGACGCTGGTGCATCACCACCGGGCCGATGACCTACCGGGTCGGTGACGACGAGATCCGCGTCGAGGTCGACGTCGAGGCAGGCGAACCCCTCGCAGGCCCGGACCGCAACGACGTACTACGGTACGACCCGGGTCAGGACCACACCGTGGTCGGCGGCACCGACGCGACGACCGGGAACCGTGTCTACATCGGTGGAAACGGCCCCCAGACACTGAGCGTCGCCCTGCGCGCCCGCCGCCCCGCACCCGTCTTCTGACCCCGACGACCCACGCCACGGCCACCTCCGGCATGAAGGGCTGATCCACCCGTGCACCTCCTCCACCAGCGCGGCCCGCTGCACAACCTCCCCGACACCCCGGAGGCCTACGACGCGGTCCTCGACGACGTCGTCGAGCAGGCCCTGCGGCGCATCACACCGGAGGGCAACCTCGAACACCCCGACTGCTACGACGACATCGGGGACACCTCGCTCGGGATCACCTCCCTGCTGGCCTTCGCCTGGCAGCGCGGCAAGGACCCGCGGCTGCCGGAGGCCGTGCGGCACAGCCTCGCCTTCCATCTCCGCGAGCGCGTCTACACCGAGGACAACCCCGGCTACCCGAACCTGAAGGTCCGCAACTCCGGTCTCCCGTACGCCCGTTACGTCCTGGAGGGGGGCGCGCACCCCATCGGCGACTGGCCGAGCACCGTGTGGGCGCTGCTCCAGGCGGTCGACGTCCTCGACGCGGCGGACGGACTCGTCGACGACGAACAGCGCACCGCGCTCGTCGAGTTGGCGCACGGCTACTGGCGCTGGCTCACCGAGGCGACCTTCTTCAACCCGCAGGAGGCGGGCAACCAGGCGATCGGCTGTGTGGTCGGCGGCCTGATGCTGGCCGGTCATCTGCCTTCAGGGGAAGGGGAGTCGGTGCGCGAACGCGCGCTCGCCGTGTACGCGGACGAGATCCGCGCCCACCGAGTGAGCGACCGCGGTGCCCTCCTCCCGCCCGAGCACGGTGGCGCGTACGACAACAACTACGGCCCGATCTCCCTGTCGTTCCTGGCCAAGGCCCACATCGTCAGCGGCGAGGACGTCTTCGCCGAGGACGGAGAGGCACTGGCCCGCTACATCGACGCCCGCCTCACCAACGGCGGCTTCGACAACGGCGGTCCGCGCTACAGCGAGCAGCACTCCGCCTTCGAGTCTGTCCTTGGGCTGCGCTACTTCGGTGCCCGTATCGGCTCGGACATCGGCCGCTACCGGGGCGACAGCCGCTGGGCCCGGTACGCGGTCAAGCCCGACGGGGGAGTGGACGGCCACTTCGCGTGGATGCTGGTCTGGCAGATCCAGGACAGCACGCCCTGGCACCGCACCCCTGCCACGGAGCCGGCCCGCCATCAACTCCGCGCCGACACCGTGTCGGTGGCCTTCGACAGCAAGATGACTCCGTCAGTGGTCGAGGCCGACGGCACGTACTACCTGCCCGCGGCCGTAAACCGTCAGCACGGCTTCGGACCGGTGCTCGACGGCTTCCTGCTGTGCCGCCCGATGGGCGAGGTACGGGTCCGTGACCTCCGCGCCGACGGCCTCACCGCCAAGCTGGTCACCAAGCCGGTCGTCGGCCGCGACCACGTCCTGCGGCACATCCGGTCCCTTTACGTCACCGACGGCACGAGCCTGTGGACGACGGTCGCCGTCGAACGGCTCGACGGAGCACCGTACTTGCTCGCCGGGCTGCCCTACGCGGCGGACGACGGGGACCGGGTGCGCAGGACGGCGGAGGGCGACGTCACTTCTGCGGGCGCCCTGCGCCTCACCCACCCGACCGGCGAGGGCGCCGACCGCTTCGACGCCCGCTCCGAACTCTCCCAGCAGGAGGCGGCGTTCGCCCTCGCCGCCGACCCGCGCGGCTACGGCAACCCCGACGAGGGCTGGAGCCACCTGGTCACCTCCACGGCCCTGGAGGCCGACCCGGCACCGGGCACGCCGGAGGACCTGGACGTGTTCGTCGTCAGGTACGGCCCCGGAACCGGGCCACTCACCGCCGAGTTCACGAGCGGCGAGAACGGCGAACTGACCGTCCGCACCGAGGCGTTCACCGCGGTGATCGGGGACGCGGCGGGCGACGCCCACGGGGAGCCGGAGCTGACGCTCCACGCGTGAGCCCTCAAGTGCGGGGCACGCCGTACGGCGAGGGCAGCGCGGCCGGGGGGATCACCAGATCCGCCCGGCCGCGCGTCGTAGCCACCAGGTCCGCGTTGCGCTGGTCCGTGCCCAGCACCCAGGCCACGGCCGTCTCGTGGTCCTTGCCGAACTCTTCGTGCCGGGCGACGAGTCGGTGGACGCGTTCGTCCTCACCGGCCTCGCAGAACCACACCTCGTCCAGACACGGCCGTACCCGCGCCCATGAACCCGCCTCCACCAGCAGGTAGTTGCCCTCCGTCACCACCAGCCGAACCGCCGGCTCCACCGGGATCACACCGGCGATCGGCTGCTCCAGAACCCGCTCGAAGCCCGGCGCGTAAACGATCTCGTCGGTCTCCTCCCGCACCCTCCGCAGCAGCGCCGCGTACCCGGCCGCGTCGAAGGTGTCGGGCGCGCCCTTGCGCTCGCGGCGGCCGAGCCGGTCCAGTTCGACGTCGGCGAGGTGGAAGCCGTCCATGGGGACGTGCGCGACCCATGGCTCGCCGGTTCCGTTGAGCTCCCGCACCAGATGCTCGGCAAGGGTCGTCTTGCCCGCGCCCGGACTGCCGGCGATGCCGAGAACGGCACGTCTGCCGGGGCGGGCGAGAGCGGTGGCACGGGTGAGGAGGTCGTCGAAGGTCAGCGGCACAGGGAGAGTGTGCCATCCGTCTCGGTCGCCCGGCCGTGGCGATGACTCGCCGAAGATCGGGGATTCGGTCAGCGAGAGACCATGGAGTGGGGGACAGGAACAGGAGCCGTCCATGCCCGACGACGCGACACAGATCCGCGCCCTGATCACCGACTGGGCCGAGGCCGTCCACCGCGGCGACCTCGACGGCGTACTGGCGGACCACACGGACGACCTCGTCATGTACGACGTCCCGCCACCCCACGCCGGCATCCACGGTCTCGCCGCCTACAGCGCCAGCTGGCCGCCGATCTTCGAATGGCAGGCACAGGGCGCCCGCTTCGACATCGACACCCTCGACATCACGGCCGGAACGGATGTCGCCTACGCCCACGCCCTGCTCCGCTGCGGCACCCCGGAGGAACTCGCCGAAGACCCCACCCTGCGCCTGCGGCTCACCTTCGGCCTGCGCAAGGAGCAAGGCCGCTGGCGGGTCGCGCACGAGCACCACTCGTTCCCGCACGACTGATGAGGGCACGGCTGATGGGGCACGGCTGATGGGGCGGGACTTTCAGGCGGCCTTGTGGATCAGCTCGTCGGCGACCCAACGGGCGACACCGGCGGGATAGGGCGCCGACAGTCCGAGGACGATGTGGCGGAAGCCCGCGCCGACCGCCTCGCGGATGGCGTCCCCGGTGACCTCCGGCTTCTCGTACGACACGGACAAGTGGATCGAGCGCGTGACGGAGGCGGGGTCGCGGCCGATCTCGGCGCAGTAGCGGTCGAGGAGCGCGCCGCGGGCGACGGCGTCCGCGATGTCGCCGCCGGGGATGTTCCAGAGGTCCGCGTGCTCGGCGACCAGGCGGAGGGCCGCGGCCGAGCGTCCGCCGATGAGGATCGGGGGGTGGGGGCGCTGGACGGGCTTGGGGTTGCCGAAGGCTCCAGTGAGGTGGTGGTGGGTGCCGTGGAAGTCGAAGGGCCGCTCCTCGGTCCACAGCCGCCGGATCACCGTGCAGGCCTCGGCGAGGCTTCCCACCGCGTGCGCGGAGTCGTGGAAGGGGAGACCGTGGGCCTCGTACTCGCGCCGGGCCAGCGGATGGTCCGGGCGGGAGCCGACACCGATGCCGAAGTCGAGCCGGCCGCCGGAGACGATGTCGACGGTCGTGGCGATCTTGGCCAGCATTGCGGGCGGCCGGAAACGGTTGCTGGTCACCATCACTCCGAGCCGCAGCCGGCGGGTCTGCGCGGCGAGTGCCGAGAGCAGGGTCCAGCCCTCGTGGGCCGGTCCGTCCGGGTCGCCGCCGATCGGCATGAGGTGGTCGAACAGCCAGGCGTGCTCGATCTCCGGGACGGTGTCCGCCTCGCGCCAGACACGCAGGAGGTCTTGGTAGCCGACCTGCATGGGGGCGGTCATGATGCCGAAGCTGGGTCGCGGGGTGTTGGGCATGGTGCCGTCCGTCCTTCGACAAGGCGTGATGGTGGGATGGGAGTTGGGAGATGGGAGATGGGAGGGGGTGCGAGGCGGTGGGATGGGAGGCGTGGCTTGGTCGCCCGGCCGGGCTCTGACATCATGACCAAGCGGAACCTTGTTCCGGAACAATACGGAACACTGTTCCGTTTAACAAGCCCTGCCTGGCTCGATTGGCCTTGTTCGGCCTTGTTCGGTGCGTCTCGAAGTGGAGAAAGTGCGTGGTGAGTGAGAGCGGCGCGGCCCAGTCCAAGCGGGCGGACGCCCGGCGCAACAAGGAGACCCTGCTCGACGCGGCCGCCAAGATCTTCGTCGCGTCGGGCGTGGACGCGCCGGTGCGCGACATCGCCCGCGAGGCCGGCGTCGGACTCGGCACGATCTACCGCCACTTCCCGACCCGCGCCGATCTCGTCATCGCGGTCTACCGCCACCAGGTCGAGGCGTGCGCCGAAGCTGGCCCGGCACTGCTCGCGAGCAGCGCCACCCCGTACGCCGCGCTACGGGAGTGGATCAATCTCTTCGTCGACTTTCTGGTCACCAAGCACGGACTCGCCTCGGTGCTGCGGTCCGACAGCGCCGGTTTCGAGTCGCTGCACTCCTACTTCCTCGACCGCCTCCTGCCCGTGTGCGCCGAACTGTTCGACGCGGCAGCCGCGGCCGGTGAAGTCCGGTCAGACCTGACCGCCTACGAACTCATGCGCGGTGTCGGCAACTTGTGCGTCGGAGCGGAGGGCGACAACCGCTACGACGCGCTCCGGCTGGTCGACGTCCTCGTCTCGGGCCTGCGCCTGCTGCCGGGCTGACGTCGGGCTGGTTCCTGTGCGGGTGGCAGGTCCATGTACTCCGAGCAGCGGCCGAGATCTTCGCCTGTTCCGTGAGACCAACTACGGGCGGCTTCTCGACGTACGGTCGAACCGGACCCCGACAACCTCGCCTTCACCGGCGCTCGGATCACCGCGCACACCGACAACCGGCACAGCCACGCAGGGCCGGCTGCACGCGGCGGCGTAGCGGTACCCGTGCGCGGTCGGGTCGGGTTGCGCACTGGCCCCGGAGTTCGCACACTTTCGGCCGTCGCTCGCGGGCCTGCTGCGGACCGACGAGTGACGTACGGGAGTTGCCTGGCCGTTGATCGTCACCCTTAGGATCGCCTTCTGTGTCGAGAGGCTGGGGGGACGGGCACTGCGTAGGTCGACCTGTTCCGGGCTGAGGCCGTACCTACGACCAGGCGATCCCACCTGACGAGGAGACCGCCAGGAACCCGCTGGCACGTGCCCGCGGCGACGTCCTGCGGGTGGCCCAGGACTGGCTCCTCAAACAGTCCGCCTGCGCGCGACCGTGATCCGCTCCGGCGTTCTCCGGGGCGCCGCTCACACCTCGTCCCCCGACTGGCGGGCCAGCGAGCCGGACGTGGCCGAGCTGTGGACGGTGCAGGCCACCGGCGCCGGCAGACAGCGGTCCTCGGACCGTTCGATCTGTGTGCCCGCGGGGTCGGTGCCGTACCGGCGCTCGCGGAGCAAGGCGTCGCCGGGCCGGCAGCCGAGCAGTCGGGCGTTCTCGGTGTAGGCCCGGCACAGGTCGATGGTGTGCTGGGCGTCCGCGAACGGCACCCCCGACTCCTCCAGGACCACCGTGTCCGGAGGCGGACCGGTGATCAACTCGCCCACGGCGGACGGGTACACGGTGCCCTCCGCCATCACCGGTCGCCCCGAGAGCGTGCGCAGCCGCCGTACCGCGTGGATCTCGGCGCGGGCCGGCAGCCGGAGTCGTTCGCCGGCTTCGGTGGGACGGGTCTTCGTGGCGGCGGCGATCCGGCCGCCCGGCTCGGCGCCCGTCGAGCGTGCCCAGCGGGTGGAGCTGAGGAGTTCACCGAAGTCCTGCGGACTCGGCGTCCCGATCACGACCCGGCGGGTGCCGTGCCGCGAGGCGAGCAGGCCCTCGGTGCGCAGGAGGAACATCGCCTGACGGACCGTTCCCCGGAAGACGCCGTACCGTCGGCGAGTTCGCCCTCGGCGGGCAGCCGTCCGCCGGAGCCGTAGCTGCCCTCGGCGATCTCCCGGCCCAGGTCGGCCGCCACCTGCCGGTGCGACGCGAGGGGCTTCTCCGTCCCGGACAGGTCGTCCGTCACCGTGCGCGTCTTCGTCCTGAGCGCCTGCCCCCGCGGCCGTCAGCCGTTGTCGGCGTTCTTCTTGTTCTTGATCCGCTCGGCTTCCTTGCGGACCTCGGCCTGCGTGGCGCGCTCCTTCTCCAGCCACTCGGGGCCGTCCTTCTTCAGCGCCTCGATCTGCTCGGTGGTGAGCGGCTCGGTGACCCCGCCACGGGCGAGACCGGCGATGGACACGCCAAGCCTGGCCGCGACGACCGGGCGCGGGTGCGGGCCGTTGGCGCGCAGCTCGCGCAGCCACTCGGGCGGGTTCGCCTGCAGCTCGTTCAGTTCGGCGCGGGAGACGTCACCCTCCTGGAACTCGGCGGGTGTGGCCTCTAGGTACACACCCAGTTTCTTCGCCGCCGTGGCGGGCTTCATCGTCTGGGTGGTCTGGTGCGACTTCATACCATCAAGAGTATCGACCGTGTAAGAGGCCTCCGACCACGGCGGGTAACCTTGCGGGGTGACAGGCTCGGAAGCATCCCCCACGTTCCGGCTCGCGTACGTCCCCGGGGTGACGCCCGCCAAGTGGGTGCGGATCTGGAACGAGCGCCGGCCCGACGTCCCCCTGACCCTCGTGCCGGTCCCGGCCGCCGAGGCGTCCGACGTGCTGCGGCGCGGCGAGGCCGACGCCGGACTCGTACGACTGCCGGTCGACCGTACGGTCCTCAGCGCGATCCCCCTCTACACCGAGGCGACGGTGGTCGTGGCCCCCAAGGACCACGTCGTGACCGCCGCCGACGAAGTGGCCCTCGACGAGCTCGCCGACGAGGTGGTCCTCCACCCGCTCGACGACGTCCTCGGATGGGAAGCGCCGCCCGGGGAGCCCGCGTTCGAGCGTCCCGCGAGCACCGAGGACGCAGTGGAGCACGTGGCGTCGGGCATCGGCATCCTCTACGTTCCCCAGTCCCTGGCCCGGCTGCACCACCGCAAGGACCTCACCTACCGGACCGTCCTGGACGCCCCCCAGTCGGACGTCGCCCTGTCCTGGCCCGAGGAAGCGACCACCGACCTCGTCGAGGACTTCATCGGCATCGTCCGGGGCCGTACGGTCAACAGCACCCGGGGCCGCACTCCGGCACCGGCCCAGCCGAAGACGAAGCGCACCGAAGCCCCGGCGCGCCGCAAGCCCGCCGCCGGAAAGACGACCGGCAAGGCGACCGGCAGGACCGGCACGACGGGCAAGAACCCGCGCGGTTCCTCCGGCGGCGCCAAGGGAACGAAGCGCGGCAAGCCCCGGGGCCGCTGACGGCAACTGCCTCTCGCCGCTTAGACGAGCACTCCCGCCAGCATCCGGAACAGGTCGTCCGTCGCGTCGGCCGCGCCGAGCGCGGGCAGCGCGCCCAGCGCGAGAACGGCCGCCGCGAGGGGCCAGAGGCGCGGGGGCGGGGTCGTCTGCAGCGCCGCGATCCGCCGCGTGACCGCACGGTCGGTGAAGCCCAACGCGCAGGCGGGGCGCGCGTGTTCGGCGCTCAGGGCGGCGCGGGCCAGGGCGCGGGCGGTGGTGGCGCGGTCGCCGACCGCGTCCGCCGCCCGCTCGTCCGCCCACCGTTCCACCAGGAAGGCGACCGTGCCCCGCACGGGCCGCAGCAGCGGGTTGGCCGCGGCGGCGAGCGTCGTCGCGGTCACCAACAGGGCGTGCCGGTGGGCGAGATGGGCACGCTCATGGGCGAGCAGGACCCGGCGTTCCGCCGGTTCGAGGGCGCTCAGCATGCCGGCGGTGACCAGGATCCGGCCAGGTGTGCCGGGGATGGCGAACGCGTGTGCCTCGGGAGAGGCGGCGACGATCAACTCGGTGTCCGCCGGGTGCCCCTCGCACAGCCGCCGCAGCGCCCGCCGCGTACGGCGGTCGGCGTTCACCGCACCCTGGACGGACACGAGGAGCACGGCGAGGGCGACACCGGCCGCGATCCCGATGACCTCGGGTACCGGTTCGGCCAGCCGGAGCCCGTCCTGCCGGGCCTCGGCGACGATCGGCGGAGCGTCACCGACGAGCGTCGCCGCCAGCAGGAACAGCGACCAGCAGGTGGCCGCCGCGGTCACCACGGCGGCGGCGGTCAGCACCCGTGCGGCCAGCGCCGGAGCCACCCGGCTGCCGATCGCCGGGCTGATCAGGGCGAGCAGCACCGACAGGGGCAACGGCGTGTAGACGTCGAACCTCATACCGCGTCCCCGGCCAGCAGGTCGCGCAGCGCCTTCTCCTCCTCGGGCCGCAGACCGCTCACGAACTGCTGGAGCGCGGCGATCGGATCCGGCCCCCGGTCCAGCGCCTCGTGCATCGCCTCGGCGGTCAACTCGGCGGCATTCTTCGCCGGCCGGTACGCCCCGCGCCGCCCGGCGGCGTCCCGCAGGACGAGCCCCTTGTCGTAGAGCCTCTTGAGGATCGTGTGCACGGTGTTGTAGGCGAGCGGGCCGTCGATCTCGGCCTGGATCTCGGCCGGTGTCAGCGGGCGGTCGGTCGCCCAGAGTGCGGCGAGGACCTCGCTCTCCAGCTCACCGGCGCTGCGCCGTTCCGCCCGGACCCGCGAGTCTGTGCCAGCCATGGCCTCACCTTACAGCTTGTAGGGTGCGACATGTCTACCGTTGACGCTCTGACCTGGCTCTTTTGTCTGGTCGGGGTCGATCAGTACACCTGGGAGCCTCGCGCTTGTGCCTTCTCCCCTGACGGAGCCCGGGAGGTCCTGCGGAAGTACGCACGGTTGTGCGCTGAATCCGGCCATAGACCGGCGAGCGCACAGCGACCACCACATCCGCCAGGTCGAGGCGATGCCTCTGGCGCAGCAGTCGGCGGTCGAGATCGCCTTCGCCGACCTGAACGGCGACGACAACGACAACTACCGCGTCTCCCACGAGTGGGTCGATCCGACCGGCATCGTGCAGGCGACGTTCCACGGGGACTGCGCGGGGCAGTGCACCCGGACGCTTCTCACCCGGCCGGCCGGGGACTTCGTCTTCGTGCTCACCGGGTTCCGCTTCACCTGCGACAGCGAGGATCACCACCTGGGCAAGATCGCGGTGTCGGCGAACAACAGCCAGCCGACCAAGGCGTTCGAGCACATCCGCGATCTGGGCGTGGTGGCCAACGCGAACTCCATCGACACCATCTTCGGCGACAGCAATCCCGCGGACTCCGCCGACTGGGGCTTGCAGGTCCAGTACGCGACCCTGCTCTGACCGTCTTCCGGCCCGGCGGAGTGGTTACTCGTCAAGGTGATCGCCGGACGGACCTCCACGGTGCTCCACTGCGGCCAAGGCGGCTCGTTCGGCATTCAGGGGCCGCCCAATCTGCCGGGGCGGCACGGGTGTCCAAGGCCGAGCGCCCCGGGCTGTCAGTCGCTTGGCCGAATTGCAGGCCGCGACCACAGCGGCGGCGGGATAGTTTGTCCATGTTTTCCCCGGCTCCCGTCTCTCCAGTCCTACAGGTTGTAGGGTGCCGGTAACCCTACAAACTGTAGGGGGGAGGGTGGGGCATGTCCGGCAGCACGTACGCCACACTCGCCGGGACCCGGCGGCCCGGATCGCCGACCGCGTCCGGCCGCTCGGAGTACCCCCTCGCGCTGGTGGCCGGCGCCTTCACCCTGGCCCAACTGCTGCTCGTACGACCAGGGTTGGGCCTCGGCTGGGACGAGACCGTGTACGTCAGCCAGATCAGCGCGCACGCCCCCGCCGCCTTCTTCAGCGCACCCAGGGCCCGTGGCATCTCCCTCCTGGTCGTACCCGTCACCTCCTGGTCCTCGTCCACCACCCTGCTCCGCGTCTACCTCGCAGCCCTCTCCGGCCTCGCCCTCTTCCTCGCACTCCGCACCTGGCGCACCCTGTTCCCCGTCCGCGTCCTGGCCCTGGCAGGCACCCTCTTCGCCTCCCTCTGGGTGACGCTGTTCTACGGCCCGCAGGCCATGCCCAACTACTGGGTCGCCGTGGGCGCCCTGGCCGCAGCGGGCTGCTTCCTGCGGGCCTGCGCCGACCGCGACGCCGGGACTGATCACTCCGGCCGGAACGCCCTGTGGGGCCTGGCGGCGAGCGCCTCCCTGATGGCCTGGATGCGGCCGACCGACGCGGTGTGGGTGACCCTGCCCCTCCTCGCGCTCTGCCTCGTCGCACGCCACTGGCGGCTGCTCACCGTCCTCCTCGCCGGGCTCGCGTCCGGCGCCGTGGAATGGGTGGTCGAGGCGTACGTCAGCTACGGCGGTCTGACGCAGCGGCTGCACGACGCCTCGGGGATCGAGGGCGGACTCGGCTGGCACCTCGCGGTCGTCGACCAGCTGCGCAGCCTGGGCGGACGCGCCCTGTGCCGCCCGTGCACGGGCGGCATGCCCAACCCGGCGGTCGACGTCTGGTGGCTCGTGCTGCCCGTCCTCGCCGTCGTCGGACTGACTGTCGCCGTCCGTGCCCGGCGCACCGCGCCCACCCTCGTGCCCTTCGCCTGTGCCGCGACGGCCGCCTTCCCGTACCTCTTCATGATCGGCTACGCGGCCCCGCGCTTCCTGCTGCCCGCCTACGCGCTGGCGGCGATCCCCGTCGCCGACGCGCTGATCCACCTGGTCACCGGGCCGACCGGAGCCTGGCGGCGGGTCGCGGTGACCCTGCTCGCGGTGGGGCTCGCCGGGCATCTGGCGATCCAACTCGCCGTCCTGGAACACACGGTGAGCCGTACGAACGCCCAGCACCGCGACTGGTCCCGCACCGCCGCCGAACTCCACCGCCTCGGTGTGCTCAGACCCTGCCTGCTCACCGGGCAGGACGCCATCCCGGTCGCCTTCTACACGGGCTGCGCCTCCGCCGCGACCGGGGGCCACAACGCCAACTCCAGCCGTACCGTCATCGACCGGACCGCCCGCCGTATGCCCGTCGCCGACATCACACCGGCCGGCAGCCGCCCGCCCGCGTACGCCCACGACTGGCCCGTCCATCACTACGGCACGCTGGATCTGCGTGTCGCCCCGACCACCGAGCGGGACGGAGGCGCATGACGGCACCTCCCGACCTCACCGCGACGACCGGCACCCGTCGCCGACATGCCTACTGGCAGGCGGCGTCGACGCTCTGCGTGCTCGTGGCCGTGGTCTGTCTGCTCCGGCGGCACTGGCCCGTGCTCGCGAGCGGGGCCGGCCGGCTCGCCGTCGCCGATCAGGGGTGGCTGCTGGTGGCCGGGACGGCCGCGCTCGGGACCTGGGTGTCCTCGGCGCTCGCCCAGCAGGGCGCGGTGCCCCAACGGCTGCCCGGGGGACGGCTGGTGGCCGCGCAGCTCGCCGCGTCGGCCGCCAACCACGTGCTGCCCGCCGGGCTCGGCGCAGGCGCGGTCAACCTGCGCTTCCTGATGCGCTGCGGGCTCCCGGTCGGCCGTTCGGCCAGCGCCCTCGCCGTGAAGGCGACCGCCGGTGTGGTCGTCCGGATCGTGCTCATCGGCGTCCTCGCGGCGGCCTGCCCGGGTGTGCTGCGCGTCCCGCGCGTCTCCCTGGGCGTGGTCGGCGTCGTACTCGCCGTCGTCGTGCTGGTGACCGTACTGCTCAACTGCCCACTGTGGCCCCGGTGTCGGCGTGCCCTCGCGGCCGTACTGACCGACATCCGGGCCGTGCACGCCAGGCCGCAGCGGGCGGTGGCCCTGTGGGGCGGCTCGCTGGCCTTCGCCGCGCTGCACTCGCTGGTGCTGATCTGTGTCACGCAGGCCGTCGAACTGCCGCTGTCCCCGGCCCGGGTGGCGCTGCTGTATCTCGCCGCGAGCAGCGCCGCCGCCCTGCTGCCCACCCCGGGCGGTATCGGCTCCCTCGACGCCGCCCTGGTCTTCGCCCTCACCGCCTCGGGAACCACGGCGTCGGCCGCCGCCTCCGTCGTCCTCGGCTACCGACTGCTCACCATGTGGCTGCCGCTGATCCCCGGCCTGTTGGTGCTCGGGGTACTCGTCCGTCGTAAGAACCTCTGACCCCAACCGGTGTTTTCGGCACGGCTGGTTCAGGTAGGACATCGTTATTGACCCACCGGCGAAGGGGAGTTGCATGGCGGGGAATGAGACCGACGGCCGGTTGGACGAGGAGTTCTTCACTCCCGGAAACTCGTCCTTCACCGACTTCCTGGCCGCGCACCGTCCCACGCTGCTGCCCACCCGCCGCCCCTTCCCGCGCGGTGTCCGCGCGAGAGACGACCAATTCCCGCACGGCACCACGGTGTTGGCGCTCACCTACCGGGACGGCGTACTGATCGCCGGCGACCGCAGGGCCACCATGGGCAACGTCATCGCGCAACGCGACCTGGAGAAGGTGCACCCGGCGGACGACTACACGGCGGTCGCCTTCGCCGGCACGGTGGGGCTCGCCGTCGACATGGTGAAGCTGTACCAGGTCGAGCTGACGCACTTCGAGAAGATCGAGGGCATCCCGATGACCCTCAACGCCAAGGCCACCCGCCTGGCCGGCCTGATCCGGCAGAACCTCGGCCAGGCCATGCAGGGCCTCGCCGTGGTACCGCTCCTCGTCGGCTACGACCCCGCCGCTCCCGAGGGCGCCAAGGGCCGCATCTTCACCTTCGACGTCGTCGGCGGTACCTACGAGAAGCCGGACTTCCACGCCGAGGGCTCCGGCTCCCCGTACGCCAGGGGCGCCCTGAAGAAGCTGTTCCACCAGGGCATGTCACGGCGCGACGCGGCCCTGGCCGCGCTGCAGGCCCTGTACGACGCGGCCGACGACGACTCGGCCACCGGCGGCCCCGACATCAACCGCCGTATCTTCCCCATCGTGTCGGTCATCACCGAGGACGGCTTCGAGCGGCTTCCGGAGCCGGAGACCGAGGCGCTGACCCGCGAGATGGTCGAACAGCGTCGGAGCCACCCGGACGGACCGACCGTCGCGCCCTGAGCGAGACTGTCCGGGTGGAAGCGGAGAACGCGTTGACCAGTGCGGTAGGAACAACCGGGCCGTCCCGTGTCTGGTCGCACCCGACACTCGGGCTGCATGCCCTCGTCGATGCCGCCGGAGCGGTCCGGCTGGGAGCGCCCGGCCAGGACTGGGCCCGCCTGGTGCCGCTCGTCGAGGTCACCGCGACCGGCCACGGGCGGCTGTGGTCGGGGGAGCGCTTCATCGAGACGGCCATCGGCGAACGCCTCGCCTACCGCGACCACGAGACCGTACGGGACGGAAGCGCGGAGCGTACGACGATCCGGCTGACGGACCCCGTGACCGGGCTTGCCACCGAGGTCGTCCTGGAGACGGGTGCCGGCTCGCGTTTTCTGCGCTCGCGGGTACGGCTGGTCAACGAGGGTGCCGAGCCGGTCCGGTTGGAGAGCGTCACGACCCTTACCCTCGGTGGCATCTCCGATCCCGGCACCGGAGTCGATGGCCTGACCCTGCACTGGGCGGACAACAGCTGGCTCGCCGAATGCCGTTGGCACCGGACCCGGTTCCGCGACGAGGCCGTGCCGTTGAACCGGGCCGCGCACGGACACGAGGGGCGCGGCTGCTTCGAGCGCTATTCGCAAGGGAGTTGGTCCACCGGGCGTCACCTGCCGGTCGCCGCGCTCACCGACCGCGACGGTCAGGCCTGGCTGTGGCAGATCGAGTCCAGCGCGGGCTGGCGCTTCGAGACCGGAGAGCGTGAAGGCGCGGCCTATGTCGCCCTGTTCGGGCCCGACGACGCCCACCACCAGTGGCACCAGACCCTGGCCCCGGGCGGGGAGTTCCGTACCGTCCCGGCCGTTCTGGTCCGCGCGGAGAGCGGCGGTCTGGACGCCGCCTTCGCGGCACTCACGGACCACCGCCGCGGCATCCGGCGCGACCACCCCGACCATCGCCAACTCCCGGTGATCTACAACGACTACATGAACACCCTGATGGGCGACCCCACCACCGAACGGCTCCTGCCCCTCGTCGAGGCGGCCGCGAGCGCCGGGGCCGAGGTGTTCGTGATCGACGCGGGCTGGTACGACGACGACGCGCAGGGCTGGTGGGACTCCGTAGGCGCCTGGGAGGCCGCCCCCGACCGCTTCCCTGGCGGTATCCAGGAGGTCCTGGACGCGATCAGGAAGCACGGAATGACTCCGGGTCTGTGGCTGGAGCCCGAAGTGGTCGGCGTCCGGAGCCCGTTGGCCCGCACGCTGCCGCCCGAGGCGTTCTTCCGGCGCGGCGGCCTGCGCGTCACGGAACACGGACGGCACCACCTGGACCTGCGGCACCCGGCCGCCCGCGCCCACCTCGACGAGGTCGTGGACCGGCTCGTCGGCGAGTGGGGCGTCGGCTATCTGAAGCTCGACTACAACATCAACATCGGCCCGGGAACCGAGAACGGTTCCGAGAGCGCGGGAGCCGGACTGCTCGGGCACCACCGCGCCCACCTCGACTGGATGGCCGCACTGCTCGACCGTCATCCCCAACTGGCCCTGGAGAACTGCGGATCGGGCGGCCTGCGCATGGACTACGCCCAACTCGCCGTGGCCCAGATCCAGTCCACCAGCGACCAGCAGGACCCGCGGCGCTACCCGCCCATCGCCGCCTCGGCCGGTACCGCCGCCGCACCCGAGCAGGCCGCGGTGTGGGCCTACCCCCAGCCCGACCAGAGCCCGGACGAGATCGCCTTCACCCTCACCGGTGCGCTGCTGGGCCGTATCCACCTCTCCGGCTTTCTCAACCGCATGGACGAGGAGCGGTTCGGCCTCGTCCGCTCGGCGCTCTCCGTCTACAAGGACATCAGGGCGGAGATCGGCGCCGCGTACCCGTTCTGGCCGCTGGGCCTGCCCGGCTGGGACGACGAATGGATCGCGCAGGGGCTCCGGGGCGCACGGTCCACCCATGTGACCGCCTGGCGGCGGGAGTCGGACGCTGACGGGCCCGGCGCCGTCGACCGCGTGCTCGCGGTCCCCCACCTGCGCGGCGTCGGTGTCCGGCCCGTGGTGCTGTATCCGGCGACCGCCGATGCCGGGGTGGAGTGGGATCCGGCCGAGGGGCGGTTGACGGTGTCGCTGCCCCGACCCGGTACCGCCGTTCTCGTGCGGCTCAGCGGCGGTTGACCCGACGATCCGTCGTGGCCCGGACTATCCATTGCTGATCGTCGGGGAACGGACTCCGCACGTAATCCGTCGGAAAGTCGCGCCTTCCACCGGCAGTGCCGGGCTGTGGGCGCTTCGTCCACGTCCCGCCCGCCGGCACGGCCGGCATCGGCGCCCGGCCCCGGTCCGGCCCTGGCCGGAGACGACGTCCGGCTACGACGCCTCACCCCGGGACACATGCTCCTCCCGTGGTGGCACGACTACGTCCGACGGGTCCGTGAGCAGCCATGCCGGCAGCCACCAGGCTGCCGCGCACAGACACACGCCGAGCCAGCCCACGGCGAACAGCCAGCCGCCGATCACATCGGTGAACCAGTGCACGCCCAGATACACCCGGGTCAGCCCGACCAGTGCGCCCCAGCAGCCGACGGCCAGGCACAGCGCGGTCCGTCCGTGCGGGGCGCGCACTAGTATCGCGAGGATCACCAGCCCGGCGGTGACCGCCGCCGTGGTGGTGTGGCCCGAGGGGAACGACCAGCCCGAGGCGTGTCCGGCCCAGTCGGCACGCACCGGGCGGGGCCGCGCGATCAGTGTCATCACGCCGTAGCGCAGTCCCTCCCCGACGGCGAGGCAGGCCGTGGCCAGGGCCGCGGCGAGCAGCCGCCGACGCACGGTGCGGCCGGTGAGGAGTCCGGCGAGGACGACGAGGGCGTACGGGACGACACCCGTGCCGGTCGCGGTCACACCGCGTGCCACCGCCGACGCCATGTCCGGGCGGTGGGCGACGGACCACGACAGCAGATCCTCGTCCGTGAACAGCGGAACGCCCTCGCGCCCGATCACGACCATGCTCAGCACACCGAACGCGGTCCAGGCACCCACACCCACGCTGCCCGCCAGTTCGGCCACGTCCTTGCGGTTCACGACAGCACCAGCGGTCGCAGTCGGCCCGCCGTGATCCGCTGTGCCAGGGACTTCGGCCGGTGCCGCACGAGGACCATCGCGCCGGACGCGAGGAGAGCGCCGATCAGGATGCCCGCCACGACGTCGTGCGGATAGTGCGCCCCGACCCACACCCGGGACACCGCCATCGCGAGTGCGGCCACGGCCGCGAGCGCACCGAGCCGGCGGGAGACGAAGAACAGGGCGACCGCCGCGGCCGCCGCGATCGTTGCGTGATTGCTGGGGAAGGACCAGTCGCCCCGCGCCGGACACGCCTCCAGTGTCACCACCCGCAGGGTCTGGCAGGGGCGGTTCTCCCGCACCACCGACTTCAGCAGGGAGTCGATCCCGTACACGGCCACCACGACCAGCGGCACGGCCAGCGCCGTCAGCGCCGCCTCGGCACCCACCCGGCGCGCCCGCCACCAGCCCACGAACATCAGCACGGCGAACACCACGAGCCCGTACGTCGACCAGACCGAGATCGTGTCGTCCAGCCAATCGGGCGCGTGCCGAGCGAAGTCGACCACGTCCTCGTAGGCCGAGCCGTCGATCGAGGACCCCTGGAAGGCGACGAGGATCATCCGCGCGCCTCCCCGGCCCGGCCCTCCCGGCGGGAGCGGCGCACTTCGGCGGCGAGGGGGAGCAGCGACACCACCACGATCAGGGCGACCATGGGCAGCAGGTACTTGTCGACGTTCGGGACGGAGGAGCCGAGCGCGTAGCCGGCGAGGGTCAGTCCCAGGCTCCACACCAGACCGCCGGCCACCTGCCAGACGGTGAACGTCCGGACGGGCACCCCGAGCGCGCCCGCCATCGGGTTCAGCACCGTCCGTACCACGGGCACGAAGCGGGCCAGCACGACCGCCTTCGCATGGCCGTACCGGTCGAGCAACTCCTCGGCCCGCCGGGCGCCCTCGTGCAGACGGGGCGAGCGGCTGCGGGTGAGCAGCGCGCCGCCCGCCTTCCGGCCGAGCAGATAGCCGCACTGCGCCCCGGCGAGCGCGCCCACCGCCGCCGCGACCAGGAGGGGCGGCAGCGACAGCTTCACGGCTCGGTCCGCGCCGCCCGTGCACAGCAGGCCCGCAGTGAACAGCAGGGAGTCGCCTGGCAGGAAGAACCCGATCAGCAAGCCCGTCTCGGCGAACATGACCACGCCGACCCCCAGCGCACCGAAGGCGGCCAGCAGCGACTTGGCGTCCAGCACGTTGACGGCGAGCTGGGACGCCAGGTCCAAGGGTGTGGTCATCGTCGTGAGCCCCTTCGCCGATTTCTGACTACAAATCTGTAGACGGTCTACTCAACTGTAGACGATCGCGGCACGGGGGAAGTTCCGCTCTTTTGCCCGGCCGTTACCGATTCATGACCGGTTGACTACATGCATGTAGTCATGATGGTCCGCGAAGTAAGGCATGCCTTCACTAACCCAGGAGGGGTCGCACCCGATGTGGGACGACGCGTTTCCGAGCTTTCTGATCGGGCTGCGGGAGGGGCTGGAAGCGGGACTCATCGTCTCGATCCTGGTCGCCACCCTCGTCCGCGCCGATGCCAAGTCCCGGCTGCCGCAGGTGTGGACCGGTGTGCTGGCCGCGATCGCCCTCGCGCTGAGCTTCGGCGCCGTGCTCACGTTCACCGCGGCGAACCTCTCCGCCACCGCCCAGGAAACGTTCGGCGGTGTCCTCAGCGTGATCGCCGTCGCCTTCGTCACCGCGATGGTGTTCTGGATGCGCCGCTCGGCCCGCACCTTCTCCGGCGAGATCAGGGAGAAGGTGACCGGCGCGCTCGGCATGGGCGCGGGCGTCCTGATGCTCACCTCGTTCCTCGCGGTGGGCCGCGAGGGCCTGGAGACGGCCCTGTTCCTGTGGACCACCGCCCGCGCGGCCGGCGAGTCCTCCGGCCCCCTGGCCGGCGCCGCCATCGGCCTCGTCCTCGCGGCCGGCCTGTGCTGGGGCCTGTACCGCCGGGTCCTCAGGATCAACCTGACGAAGTTCTTCACCGCCACCGGCGTCGTTCTCGTCGTCATCGCCGCCGGCGTCCTCGGCTACGGCCTGCGCGACCTCCAGGAGGGCGGCGTCCTGCCCGGCCTGACGACGTACGCCTTCGACCTCGGCGGCAGCGTCGACGCCGGCTCCTGGTACAGCACCCTCGTCCAGGGAGTGTTCAACCTGATGCCCACGATGACCTGGCTCCAGGTGGTGGGCTACGTCGGCTATCTCGCCGTGGTGATGCCCCTGTTCGTGCTTGGCGTACGGACCAGGACGACCGCGCCGGAGCCCGCCGAAGTGCGCGCACCCGAGGTGTCCCCGCGCCGTCGCCCCGTCTGGGTGGTCCCCGTCGCCGTGGTCGCCGTACCCGCCGTCGTGGCCGGGCTCGTCGTCGCCTTCGCCCGCCCCAAGCCCGCGAGTTCCGAGACGGTCGCCGTCTCCGAGACGGAGTGCGGCAAGGGCTTCTCCGCGCCCGGCACCGGACGCCAGACCTTCCAGATGCACAACACCGGCGACAAGACGGCCGAGGTGTATCTCATCGACCCGACCACGGGCGCGGTCTACGGCGAGGTCGAGGGCCTGGCGCCGGGCACCACCCGGGACCTGGTCGCCACCGTCGCGGGCGGCTCGTACGCCTGGCGCTGCGTCCCCACCGGCGCCAAGGCCGTCACCTCCGCCACCGTGCATGTCAGCGGCGGGGGCGGGGCGGCGAAGGCGGTCGTCCCCGTCTCCGAGAACGACCTCGCCGCGCCCCTCAAGGCCTACAAGGTGTACGTCGACCAGGGCCTGGCCACCCTCGAAACCCAGACCCGGCAGCTCGGCGCCGACATCGCCGGAAACCACCTGGGCAAGGCGCGCACCGACTGGCTGACGGCACACCGCACCTACTCCTCGCTCGGTGCCGCCTACGGGACCTTCGAGGACTTCGACCAGAAGATCAACGGCCGGGCCGACGGGCTGGCCGGGGGAGTCGACGACAAGGACTTCGCGGGCTTCCACCGCATCGAGTACGGGCTGTGGCACGGGCAGTCGGCAAGCGAGCTGAAGGTGCCCGCGCAGCAACTCGCCACCTCCGTCGTGGGGTTGCGGAAGGCGTTTCCCACCCAGGACTTCGACCCGGGCGACCTGCCGCTGCGGGCCCACGAAATCCTGGAGAACGCCCTGCAGTTCGAGCTGACGGGCGACACCGACGAGGGCAGCGGGACCAATCTCGCGACCGTCGACAGCAACCTCGCCGGCACCCGCGAACTCCTCACCGTGCTCAAGCCGTTGCTGACCAAGGAGTCCCCGACGCTGCTCCCGACGATCGACGCCGCCCTCGCCCGGCTGCAGAGGCTGCTCGACTCGGCGCACCAAGGCGGCAGTTGGACCCCCGTCGAGCAGCTGAGCCAGGCGGACAGAGCCCGACTCGACGGCGCCACCGGGCAGTTGCTGGAGGATCTGGCCCCGGTGCCGGACCTGCTGGAGATCAGGAAGTCCGCCTGATGAGCGCCGAGAACACGAACAGCACTGGCCGTAGTGAAGGGAACCGTCCGATGTCCACTGCCGAAACCCCGGTCTGCCCGGCCGGAGCCGGCCGTCGCTCCTTCGTCCGGACGGCGCTCGGTGCCGGGGCCGCCGGAGCGGTGCTGGCCGGCGGGGCGTTCGCGCTCGCCGAGACCGGTGGCACGGCCCAGGCGCAGGCCGCGGACACCACGAACGCGGCGAAGGTGCCCTTCCACGGCACCCATCAGGCGGGCATCCTCACCCCCGCCCCTGCCGCCGCGACCTTCGTGTCCCTCGACGTGATCGCCGACAACCGTGCCGAACTGGCCGACCTGCTGCGCACGATCACCGAACGGGTCCGCTTCCTCACCTCCGGCGGTACCCCCGCCGACCCCGGTGTCGGCGCGCCGCCCGCCGACAACGGCATCCTCGGACCGGAGGTCCCCGCCGACGCCCTCACGGTGACCGTCGGTGTCGGCGCCTCCCTCTTCGACGACCGCTACGGACTGGCCAGAGCCAAGCCGATCCGGCTGACCCCGATGAGGACCTTCCCGAACGACAACCTGCGCGCCGCCGAATGCCACGGCGACCTGTCGCTCCAGGTGTGCGGTGCCCGTCAGGACACGGTGCTGCACGCGCTGCGCGACATCGCCCGGCACACGCGGGGTGGGATGCAGATCAAATGGCGCATCGACGGCTTCCAGAACACCCCGCGCCCCACCGGCGCCCAGCGCAATCTGCTCGGCTTCAAGGACGGCATAGCCAACCCGGACGTGAAGTCCGCCCGTGAGACCGACCGGCTGGTCTGGGTCGGCGACGGACAGGGTGAGCCCGCCTGGGCGAGCGGCGGCAGCTACCAGGTGATCCGGATCATCCGCATGCTGGTCGAGTTCTGGGACCGGGTCTCGCTCAGCGAACAGGAGCTGATGTTCGGCCGCCGCAAGGACACCGGCGCCCCGCTGGACGGCGCCAAGGAGACCGACATCCCGCACTACGCCAAGGATCCCAAGGGCACGGCGATCCCGCTCGACGCCCACATCCGCCTCGCCAATCCGCGCACCGCGGCCACCGACACCTCGCGCATCCTGCGCCGCGGCTACAACTACGACCGGGGCATCGACACCGTCGGCAACCTCGACATGGGCCTGGTCTTCTGCTGCTACCAGCAGGACGTGAAGCGGCAGTTCGAGGCGACCCAGACCCGGCTGATCGACGAACCCCTGGTCGACTACATCTCCCCGACGGGCGGCGGCTATTTCTTCGCGCTGCCCGGTGTGCGGGACGCCAAGGACTGGCTCGGGCGGGGTCTGATGGCCGCCTGAACAGGTACTTTTCCTTTCCTTGGGTAAGACCTGCCGTGGGCTTTGCCGACCGTTACTGCATATAGGTTGCAGGTACGGGAGGATGGCACGAGGTTGTAGTCCGCGACCTCGTCCCCGGCAGAAAGACCCCCTCGATGACGGCCGCCCCCGAGTCCGCTCCGACCCTCCCCGTCACGGCCGCGACCCCGCGGCCGTCGGTCTGGCACCGCGTCCGTACGTCCATGACGCGGCAGGAGTGGACCAGGGTCGGCGGCATGGCCGGCTTCATCCTGGCGCTGCATGTGATCGGCTGGTTCACGCTCGTGTGGATCGTCGCGCCGGGGCACTACAGCGTCGGCGAGAAGTCCTTCGGCATCGGCATGGGCGTCACCGCGTACACACTCGGCATGCGGCACGCGTTCGACGCGGACCACATCGCGGCCATCGACAACACGACCCGCAAGCTGATGAGCGAGGGGAAGCGGCCCCTGTCGGTGGGCTTCTGGTTCTCGCTCGGCCACTCCAGCATCGTCTTCGGCCTGACGCTCCTGCTCTCCCTCGGCGTCAAGGCGCTGGCTGGCCCGGTCCGCGACGACAACTCCCAGCTCCACGACGTCACCGGCCTGATCGGTACGACCGTCTCGGGAACCTTCCTCTACGTCATCGCCGGCATCAACCTCGTCATCCTGACCGGTATCTGGAAGGTGTTCCGCCAGATGCGCTCGGGCGACTTCGACGAGGCCGCACTTGAGGAGCACCTGAACAACCGGGGCTTCATGAACCGCATCCTGGGCCGCTTCATGAAGTCGATCACCAAGTCGTGGCAGATGTACCCGCTGGGCCTGCTGTTCGGTCTGGGCTTCGACACGGCGACCGAGATCGCGCTGCTGGTGCTCGCGGGCTCGGGTGCCGCGTCCGGCCTGCCCTGGTACGCGATCCTGTGCCTGCCGGTGCTGTTCGCCGCGGGCATGTCGCTGCTCGACACGATCGACGGCACCTTCATGAACTTCGCCTACGGCTGGGCCTTCTCCAAGCCGGTGCGCAAGGTCTACTACAACCTCACCGTCACCGGTCTGTCCGTCGCCGTCGCCCTGATCATCGGCACCGTCGAACTCCTGGGCCTGTTCGCCGAGAAGCTCGACCTGCACGGCTTCTTCTGGGACTGGATCGCGGGCCTCGACCTCAACGTCATCGGCTTCGTCATCGTCGGCCTCTTCTTCGCGACCTGGGCCGTGGCCCTGCTGGTGTGGAAGTTCGGCCGCATCGAGGACAAGTGGACGGCGGACCTGGCCCAGCCGGCGGAGCAGCCCGCCGAGTAGCCCGTCAGGAGCGGACCCCCAACTCCTTCCGCCACTTCACGACCTGCTTCTCCGCGTCCCCGGTGTACGACCAGGGGGTCGGCGTCGCCCGACGCCCCATCATGCCGACCACGGCCGCCGCCACGTCCCTCGTCCCGGCGTAACAGGCCGCGTGGGCAAGGTAGTTGAGGTCGCGAAGTTCGCCGGGCGGGATCGCGCCTTCCTCCCGGGCCGCGATCCAGCGCTGCCAGGTCCGGCGTACGTCGCTGACGGCGCCGTCGTGCGTCCAGTGCTGGCCGAGGCCCACCGCGGCCTGTTGGCCCTTGGCGGCGTCGAGGACGTAGCGGTACTCCTCGACCCGCGCGTACTGCACCAGTACCGGCAGTGGGCAGCCGGGTGGTGCCACGCCCGCCGCGTCGCGGGCGAAGTCGTACATCAGGCCGTGGCTGCCGTGCCAGCGGGAGGAGTAGTAGTGGAGGACCTGGAGGTGGCCCTCGACGCTGTAGGGGTCGCGCCGGTGCAACTCGTCCCACCAGCGGGCGAGTTCCTGCCGCCGTACGCCCGCGGGGTAGAGGCGGGCGACGGAGATCAGGGAGATCCACGGTGTGGGGTCGTCCGGATAGATCTCCGCGGCCTGGAGGCAGGCCATGACGGCGGTGTCGATACGGTTGCGGTCGATGGGCACGCCCCGGCCCGCCGCGATGGCCAGGTTGAAGGCCCGGGCGGTCTCCGTGGCCGCCCGCAGCGTGAGCGCGTCGCCGCTGCCGGGTTCGGCGGCCAGCCACGACTCCACCGTCGAACTGCTCGCGCAGGCCTGTGCGAGCATCCGGACGCGGTGGCCGCGGGCGAGCCAGTGCGCACCGGTGTTCCGCAGCAGGTCCCGCAGCCCCTGCCAGCGGCCGATGACGATGTCGTGCCGGGCTGAACTGAGGGGCGCGTCCCCGCAGTCGGGATCGAAGTCGGGGGTGAAACGGTCTCGCGCCATCGGGTGCCCCTCAGAAGTCCGTCGGGAGACCCTGGTGGACCCGGGACTGTTCGGGCACGAAGTCGTCGGGGACGTAGTCCGTCTCCACGGTGTGCGTGGCGTCGAGCCGCGAGGGCCGGTAGTAGTCGCTGCCCTGCTTCCAGTACCAGAGCATCGGGATCAGGCCCACGGCCAGTCCGCCGATGCCGATGGCGATCGCGGCGGTGCTCAGGCTGCTCAGCGACTCGACGAAGATCCAGAACATGAACAGGGCGCCGAACAGCGGCCACAGCCCGCCGAAGAGGAAGTTCCCTGCCGACTTGAAGAGCATCTTGCGGTAGGCGACGACCACCGCGAGGCCCGCCAGACCGTAGTACACGGCGATCTGAAGGCCTATCGCCGAGATCGCGTCGGCGAGGATCTCGCCCACCGAACCGAGCGCGTTGGAGGCGATGAACATCGCCAGCGCCACCCCGCCGACCACGACGATCGCCACCCAGGGCGTGTTCCAGGTGCGGTGCACCCGGCCCAGCGCGGCCGGCATCGTACGGTCGCGGCCCATCGCGAACAGCGACCGCGTGACCTGGATGAGCGTGGTCTCCAGGGTCGCGATGGTGGACAGCATCACCGAAACGATCAGCAGCTTGCCGCCCCAGCCCGGCCAGATCTCGTCACCGAGCACGGCCAGCACATTCGCGTCGTTGCTCTCGATCTGCCGCGAGGACAGGATGACGTTCACCGCGATGGTGAACACCTCGAACAGCAGGAACACGATGCCGACACCGATCAGACCCGCGAGTCCGGTCGTACGACGGCTGTTGCGGGTCTCCTCGCTGAGGTTGCTGGTGACGTCCCAGCCCCAGTAGTAGAACGCGGCGATGAGCGCGCCCGACGCGAAGCCGGACACTCCGTCGAAGTGGCTGAGGCCCAGCCAGGACCAGTCGAAGACGCGGGCGTTGTCGGTGTGGACGATGGCGAGTGCCGCGAACAGCGCGAGGATCCCCAGCTCGACACCGGACATGACGAGCTGGGCCCGGACGGTGAGCCGGGCGCCGCCGAGCACCACGAGCAGCATGATCACGAACCAGGCCGCGCCGACGACCGTCGACAACGCCGTGTTGTCGGCGAGGCCCTGGTCGAAGAGGGAGAGGGTCATCGACCCGGCGGGCAGTGACCCGGCGACCATGAAGATGGTGGCGGAGATCACCAGCGCCCAGCCGCTGATGAAGCCCAGAAAGGGGTGCAGGGTGCGCCCCACCCAGGAGTAACTGGCGCCCGCGTTCACGTCGATGCGGCCGAGGTAGCTGAAGGCCAGCGCGATGCCCAGCATGGGTATCGCGCAGTAGAGGAGGGCGGCCGGACTGGCCAGGCCCACCGCGCCGACCAGGACCGCGGTGGTCGCCGCGATCGAGTACGCCGGGGCGCTGCCCGCCACGGCCATCACCACGGTGTCGAACGTACCGAGGGCGTTGGCCTGCAGCCCTCTGCCCCTGTTGTTGCTCATGGATGCGCTGCTTTCCGTCTTGCACGACGTGCGGAGTTGAGCGGACCGGCCCCGGACCCGGAGAGGGGTGGCCTCGGGTCGAGTGGCCGGTCGGAACAACAGATAGGGAATGGTGGATACCGCTTAACCGCTGCGTCGGCGGACGGTCACACCGTGTGTGGGTGTGATGATAGCCGTAGCTCTTGACCTTTCAAGATTGACCAGCGAGTAATCTCCTGTGAACGATCAGTCGCCGAGTCGGTCGATCTGCCGCAGTTTGTTCGTCGCGTCGAGGGCGGCGACCTTGTAGGACTCCGCCAGCGTCGGGTAGTTGAAGACCGCGTCCACGAGATAGTCGACCGTTCCGCCGCAGCCCATCACCGACTGGCCGATGTGAATGAGCTCCGTCGCACCGGTGCCGAAGCAGTGCACGCCGAGCAGGGTGCGGTCGGTGGGGGAGACCAGCAGCTTCAGCATGCCGTGCGAGTCGCCGATGATCTGGCCGCGCGCGAGTTCGCGGTAGCGGGAGATACCGACCTCGAAGGGCACGCACTCCTCGGTGAGTTGATCCTCCGTCTTCCCGATGAAGCTGATCTCCGGAATGGTGTAGATGCCGATCGGCTGCCGGTCGTCGATCCGGTGCACCGGCTCACCGCAGGCGTGGTACGCGGCCGTACGGCCCTGTTCCATCGAGGTCGCCGCGAGCGCCGGGAAGCCGATGACGTCGCCGACGGCGTAGATGTGCGGGACCGCGGTGCGGTAGTTCTCGTCGACGTCGATCCGGCCGCGCCGGTCGGCGGACAACCCGGCCTTGTCCAGGTCGAGTTCGTCGGTCAGGCCCTGCCGGCCCGCGGAGTACATCACCGCGTCGGCCGGGATCTTCTTGCCGCTCTCCAGGACCGTCAGCGTGCCGTTGGTGTGCCGCTCGACTGCGGCCACGGTCTCCCCGAAGCGGAAGGTCACGGCGAGGTCCCGCAGGTGGTACTTGAGCGACTCGATGACCTCCAGGTCGCAGAAGTCCAGCATGCCGGCGCGCTTCTCGACCACGGTGATCTTGCTGCCGAGGGCGGCGAACATGGAGGCGTACTCCATGCCGATGACACCGGCCCCCACGATGACCATGGACCGCGGGACCTTGGGCAGGTCCAGGACGTTGTCCGAGTCCATGATGGTCTGCCCGTCGAACTCGACGGTGTCCGGCCGCGCGGGGCGCGTACCGGTGGCGATGATGATGTTCTCCGCGGACAACAGCCGTTCGTGGCCGGTGACTTCGGTCAGCGCGATGGTGTGCGGGTCGACGAAGCGGCCCGTGCCGGCGAACAGCGAGACCTGGTTGCGGGACAACTGGTTGCGGATGACGTCCACTTCACGGCTGACCACGTGCTGCGTCCGCGCGGTGAGGTCGCCGACGGTGATGTCGTCCTTCAGGCGGTAACTCTGCCCGTACAGATCGCGCTGGGTGAGGCCGGTGAGATACAGCACCGCCTCGCGCAGGGTCTTGGAGGGGATGGTCCCGGTGTGGATGGAGACGCCGCCCACCATGTTCGGGCGGTCGACGACGGCGACCCGGCGGCCGAGCTTGGCCGCGGCGATGGCGGCCTTCTGGCCACCCGGTCCTGAACCGATCACAAGCATGTCGAAGTCGGGCACCTCCGGAGTCTGTCAGCCGGAGCACCCTCTCCGAAAGGGTGAACGGGCAACCAGGTGCCGGGGAGACGGCTAGGGGAGCAGTTTGTCCAGCGCGGCCGCCCCCTCCGCCTCGATCTTCCGCCTGGCCCACTCCAGGTTCGCGGGCGTGACGTCCCGGCCGGTGGCCAGGACCAGGTCCTCCGGGGCCACCTCGGTACCGGTGCGGGTGTGCAGCAGGGCATCCGGAGTGGCGCGTTCGGAGCCTTCATGGGGTCGCGCTGTCGACATGGTGCCTCCTCGTCGAGACCGGGCACGTGCCGTTGGTCCCACTCCCACGATTCCGTGCCCGACTCCAGTGTGCATCCGGAAGAGTGGCCGACGGAGAACCTGAACCTAAGCTGGACATGGCCCGCGCGGGCCCGAACCAGGGAGGCTGCCGCGATGGTCGACATCCCGTCCCACCAGGACACCCCCACCGGACCCGGATATCTGCCCATCGCCGAGCACGGACTGATCGGCGATCTGCGGAGCGTGGCCCTGGTGGGCACCAACGGCACGATCGACTGGTACTGCTGCCCGTCCTTCGACGCCCCCAGCGTCTTCGCCGCGATCCTGGACGCGGAGCGCGGCGGCTCCTTCGAGCTCGCCGCGGCCGTACCCGCCCGCACCAAGCAGTTCTACTTCCCCGACACCAACGTCCTGATCACCAGGTTCTTCACCGAGGACGGCGTCGGCGAGGTCCAGGACTTCATGCCGGTGACCGGGGAGTCGGACGAGGCGGCCCGGCACCGCCTGATCCGCCGCGTGGTGTGCGTGCGCGGCTCGGTCCCGTTCCGGACCAGGGTCGCGCCCAGGTTCGACTACGGCGCCAGCCCGCACACCGCGCGGATGCTCGGCGACGTGGCCCTCTTCGAGTCCGCCGAGAAATCCCTCGCGCTCACCGCCACCGTGCCCCTGGAGTGCGACGAGGTCGACGTGTGGGCCGACTTCAAACTCGACGAGGGCGAGTCCGAGGTGTTCGCCCTCGACCAGGTCGACGGCGACGTCACACCCCGGGGCTGCGCCCGCACGGAGGCCGAGGACGAGTTCAACTCGACCGTCGCGTACTGGCGGCGCTGGCTGTCCCAGTCCCGCTACCGGGGCCGCTGGCGCGAGATGGTCCACCGCTCCGCCCTCACCCTCAAGCTGCTGACCTACGCCCCCACCGGCGCGATCGTCGCCGCCCCCACCACCAGCCTCCCCGAACAGCTCGGCGGCGAGCGCAACTGGGACTACCGCTACGTCTGGATCCGCGACGCCGCCTTCTGCGTCTACGCGCTGCTGCGCCTCGGCTTCACCGGCGAGGCGAAGGCGTTCATGCAGTTCGTGTCCCGCTACATCAGCCCCGGCGACGGCAACCCCTCCGGCCCGCTCCAGATCATGTACGGCATCGACGGCCGCACCGAACTCACCGAACGCGAACTGCCCCACCTGGAGGGCCACCAGAAGTCCGCCCCGGTCCGCGTCGGCAACGCCGCCGCCGACCAGCTCCAACTCGACATCTACGGCGCCCTCATCGACTCCATCTACCTCTACGACAAGTGGGCCGAGCCCATCTCCAGCGCCCAGTGGGACGACGTGTGCGCCCTGGTCGACTGGGTCTGCGTCCACTGGGACCAGCCCGACGAGGGCGTCTGGGAGACCCGCGGCGGCCGCAAGAACTTCCTGTACTCACGGCTGATGTGCTGGGTGGCGATCGAACGCGCCATCCGCCTCGCCAGCCGTCGCGGACTCCCCGCCAACCTGCCGTACTGGGGCGGCTGCCGCGACACCATCTACCGCCGCATCATGGACCGCGGCTGGTCCGAGACCCGTCAGGCCTTCGTCCAGTACGAGGGCAGCGACGTCCTCGACGCCGCGCTGCTGATGATGCCGCTGGCGAAGTTCATCGCGCCCACCGACCCCAAGTGGCTCTCCACACTGGACGCGTTGACCGAGGAACTGGTCTCCGACTCGCTCGTCTACCGCTACAACCCGCAGGCCAGCCCCGACGGACTCCGCGGCGACGAGGGCACGTTCTCGATCTGCTCCTTCTGGTACGTCGAGGCCCTGGTCCGGGCGGGCCGCGTCGACGAGGCCCGGCTCGCCTTCGAGAAGATGCTCACCTACGCCAACCATCTCGGCCTGTACGCCGAGGAGATCGGCCGCACCGGCGAGCAACAGGGCAACTTCCCCCAGGCGTTCACCCATCTCGCCCTGATCAGCGCCGCGTTCAACCTGGACCGGGCGCTCGGCTGATCCGTCTGTGCCACGCAACAGTTGTCACCGAGGTGTCACAGCACACCGAGGCACCACAACTCCCGCGCCATGTCCCGTGTCGAACCCGTTGACCGCAACAGATTTGACTCACGGGGGAACACATCATGACGAACGTGTCACGCAAGAAGGTCTCCGCCGCCGTCGCGTCCGCGACCTTCCTGCTCCTGGCCGGCGCCGGCATCGTCGCCGCGCCGGCCAGCTACGCGGGCGTCCCGGGCGGCACCAGCGCCGTCGACCGCAACAGCGACTTCAACGGGGACGGCTACGACGACGTCCTGATCGGCGCCCCGTCGGGCACCGTCGACGGCAAGGAGGGCGCCGGATACGTCACCGTGCAGTACGGCGCCCCGAACGGCATCGCCACCAACAACACGGTCCCCAAGGGCCGTACGGCCGTCATCAGCCAGTCCACGCCCGGCGTCCCCGGCACCTCGGAGACCTACGACTCCTTCGGCCAGGCGATCGCCACCGGCGACGTGGACGGCGACGGCTACGACGACGCGATCATCGGCGCGCCCGGCGAGGACGAGGGCACCGTCGAGAACGCGGGCCGCGTCACCGTCCTCTACGGCTCCAAGGCGGGCCTCGGAGCCGAGACGAACGACTCCTTCACCTCCGCCACGCCCACCGCCGGCGCCCGGTTCGGCCAGTCCGTGGCGGCGGCCCGCTTCACCGGGGCGACCGACACCGACGAGATGGCCGTACTCGACGACAACGGCGCCCAGATCTTCACCTACCACACCGGCATCCTGCACACGATGGGCGCCCTGAACACGACCACCCACCCCGGCGGCCACCGCCTCCAGCCCGCCTACCTCACCACCGGCGACTACGACCGCAACGGCTTCGCCGACCTGGTCATCTCGGGCTACAGCCCCGACGACGACTACCAGCAGGGCTGGTCGGCCCTCTACGCGGGCGGCGAGACCTCGCTGACCTACCGTCAGGACCTCAACGGCGGCCTCGGCACCGCCTCCGGCGACATCAACCACGACGGCTACGACGACCTGGTGCTGGGCCAGCTCAGCAGCGCCGACGACAAGGCCGAGGGCGACGACGGCGGCAAGATCGCCGTCTACTACGGCAGTTCGGAAGGCCCCGCCGGCCCCGCGGACTGGTGGTCGCAGAACTCCCCGGGCGTGCCCGGCACTTCGGAGCACGGCGACGCCTGGGGCAACGACCTGTCCGTGGGCGACGTGGACGGCGACGGCTACGCGGACGTGGCCGTCGGCGCGCCCGGTGAGGACATCGGCACCGTCCAGGACGCGGGCGCGGTGTGGCTGTTGCGCGGTTCGCACGAGGGCCTGACCGCGACCGGCGCCCAGTCCTTCGACCAGAACACCGCGAACATCCCCGGCACCGCCGAGGCCGACGACGCCTGGGGCTCCCAGGTCCGCCTGGCCGACACGAACCGTGACGGCCGCGCCGAACTCGTCGCCTCCGCACCGGGCGAGAACTCCGGTGACGGCTATGTGTGGTTGCTGCCTGCGGGCCCGGGCGGCCTGCTCGCGGAAGGCTCTTCGCTGTACGGCGCCGCGGACCTCGGCGGCGCGGCGAAGGCCGCCCGGTTCGGGGCGGCGATCGACGAGTAGGGGAGCGTGACGGCGCCCGCGGTCGGTGCGGGCGCCGCTTCCGACCTGGTTGGATGTGCGCATGGTGGTGGCACTGGTGGTCCTCGTGCTGGGCGGCTTCGTCACCGACCGGATCACGCGCAGGATGCGACCGCGCCGGGCCGTGACGTCCGGACGAGGACCCGTCTGCATGCTGAAGTGGCCCGAGAGGGAAGGCCGTTGGCGACCCGGACGGCTCGCGAAGGGCGCGGACGGCCTGTTGACCTGGACGCCCGCGCCGCGTGGTGTCGAGGTCGCCCTGCCGGCCGGGCTGCGCCGCACCAGGACACGCGAACCCACCTGGTGGCGCGAGGCGCTGGCGGTCAACCCCTCGTCCCGGATCCTGGAGTACGAGGCGGCTTGCGAGCCGCTGCTCATCGCCGTCTTCGTGAACGACTTCGACGTGATGGCGCCGAGTCTCGGCGAGGTGTAGGACTCACAACGCCTGTTCGGCCCAGATCACCTTGCCCGCCGGGGTGTACCGGGTGCCCCAGCGTTCGGAGAGCTGGGCCACCAGGAACAGGCCCCGCCCGCCCTCGTCGGTCATCGCCGCGTAGCGGAGGTGGGGCGAGGTGGTGCTGCCGTCGTAGACCTCGCAGATCAGGGTGCGGTCGCGCAACAGGCGGACGCGGACGGGGTCGTTGCCGTAGCGGATGGCGTTGGTGACCAGTTCGCTGAGGATGAGTTCGGTGGTGAACGTGAGCTCGTCCAGGCCCCAGTGGGTGAGTTGGCGGGTGACCGAGGCGCGCATGTCGGAGACGGCCGCGGGGTCGGACGGCACCTGCCATTCGGCGATCCGGTCGGCGCCGAGGGCGCGGGTGCGGGCGACGATCAGGGCGATGTCGTCGCTCGGCCGTACGGAGAGCTCCGAGTCGAGGACGGCCCGGCAGGTGTCCTCGGGCGAGTCGCCGGCCCGGGTGAGTGCCGTGCGCAGCATCTCCAGGCCCACGTCGATGTCGCGCTCCCGGTCCTCGACCAGTCCGTCCGTGTAGAGGACCAGCCGGCTGCCCTCGTCGAGCTTCAACTCGGCGGTCTCGAAAGGGAGTCCGCCGAGACCGAGCGGCGGACCGGCGGGGACGTCGGGGAACTCGACGGTGCCGTCCGGGCGGATCAGCGCCGGCGGCGGATGGCCGGCGCGGGCGACGGTGCAGCGCAGGGACACCGGGTCGTAGATGGCGTAGAGGCAGGTCGCTCCGGTGACCGGGGCGACACTGTCCTCGGTCGTCTCGTCCTGGTCGATGCGGCCGACCAACTCGTCCAGCAGACCGAGGAGTTCGTCCGGCGGCAGGTCCAGCGCGGAGAAGTTCAGGACCGCGGTGCGCAGCCGTCCCATGGTGGCCGCCGCGTGCAGGCCGTGGCCGACGACATCGCCCACGACCAGCGCGACCCGGGCGCCGGACAGGGGCAGTACGTCGAACCAGTCGCCGCCCACCCCGGCCTTCGCGGGCAGATAGCGGTAGGCGACGTCGAGCGCGGTCTGCTCGGGCAGCCGACGGGGCAGCAGGCTGCGCTGAAGGGTCACCGCCATGCCGTGCTCGCGGGTGTAGCGGCGGGCGTTGTCGATGGACACGGCGGCGCGGGCGACCAGTTCCTCGGCGAGGGCCAGCTCCTCCGAGTCGAAGGGCTCGGGCTTGTCGGAGCGCCAGAAGTTGACCACGCCCAGGATCAGCGCCCCGGCCCGCAGCGGCACGGTGATCAGCGAGTGGATGCCGTACTCCACGACCTGCGCGGTGCGCTCCGGATCCTGGGTGAGCCAGCCGGGTGCCTCGCCGAGCCGGGGTTCGACGACGGCGTCACCGGTGTCGAGGCTGCGCGCCTGCGGGGCGGAGTCCACGAACTGGATCTGCTTGCCGACCGGGTAGAGCGGCGCGTCGTCCCTGACCCCGCTGTACGCCGTGCGGCGCAGTTCGGTGCCGGGCTGGGGCTCTTCGCCGCTCAGGACGGCGTCGTAGAGGTCGACCGTGACGAAGTCCGCGAAGCGGGGCACGGCCAGTTCGGCGAGTTCCTCGGCGGTGCGGGTGACGTCCAGGCTGGTGCCGATGCCCACTCCGGCGTCGTAGAGCATGTTGAGGCGTTCGCGGGCGATCTCGGCGCGGCCGGAGAGGGCGCGCAGTTCGGTGGAGTCGCGGAGGGTCGTGACGCTGCCGGGCGGGCCGCCCTCCAGGTCGGTGGGGCGCTGGTTGACGGCGAGGAGCCGGCCGCCGACGCGGTGCACCTCGTCGGTCGCGACCCGCGCGGAGGCCAGCAGGGCGGTCATCTCGGCGTCGAGCCCGAGGTCGAGCACCAGGCGTCCCTCGCCGTTCTCGGGGAGGTCGAGGAGCTGGCGTGCCTCGTCGTTGGCGAGCAGCAGCCGGCCCTCACCGCTGACGATGATCACGCCCTCCCGCACGGCGTGCAGCACGGCGTCGTGGTGCTCGTACATCCGGGTCATCTCGTGCGGGCCCAGGCCGTGGGTCTGGTGCTGGAGGCGTCTGGTGACCAGGGCCGTGCCACCGAGGGCGAGGGCGAGCGCCACCCCCGCGGCGGTCAGCAGGAGCGGCAGCTGCTGGTCGGCGGCGCCGCCGACGTTCGCCTTCGTCACCCCGGCCGACACCAGACCGACGACCTTGCCGCCGGAGTCCTTGACCGGCACCACGGCCTGCACCAGCGGTCCGATGGTGCCGATGATCTCCTCGGTGACGACGTGACCGGCCAGCGCGGGCGCGATGTCCCCGACGAACTTCTTGCCGATGCGGTCCGGTTTGGGGTGGGTGTAGCGGATCCCGTCGGTGTTCATCACCACGATGAAGTCGACCTTGGACGCCTTGCGCGCGGCCTCGGCGCGCGGCTGGAGGATCGCCGTGGGGTTCGCGCTGTGCAGGGCCGCGACCGTGCCCGGCGCGTTGGCGAAGGTCTCGGCGACGGCCACCGACCGGTTGCGGGCCTCCTGGGTGCTGTCGTGCCGCACCTGGAGGACCTGCGCCACCACGGCCGACACGACCAGCAGCAGCACGATCACCAGCTGCAGCACGAACACCTGCCCGGCGACGCTGCGGTCGGCCAGACCGGTCCGCCGGTGCCGGTGTTCGCGCGCCCGACGGGCACGGTCGTACGGGCGCTGCGCGCGCAGACCGTCGGGGCGGTGGGTCGACCGGGCCCTTGGCCGACCCGTCAGGCGGACCATGTGCCCATGTCTACACTGCCCGACCTCAGGAGGCGAGGGGCGTCACACCCGGTGGCAGGCCGGGGCCCAACCGGGATCAAGGGTGCCTGCCGGGCTTGGCGCGCCTGGCCGCGAGCAGCAGTGCGATGTCGTCGGGGCGGTCGGCCGCGTGCCGGGCGGCCGTGGTGAGCCGGTCGGCGACCCCGGCGAGGGAACGCCCGCCCGGCCGTGCGGCGGGCCCGCCCGCCTTCGCGAGGGCGACGCGCAGAGCCGCGATGCCGTCGTCGATGTCGACACCGGGCCGCTCGACGAGGCCGTCGGTGTAGAGCGCCAGGATGGAGTCGGGCTCCAGCTGGAGTTCCGTCACGGGGTACTGGGCGTGCGGGTCCACCCCGAGTACTACGCCCCCGGGAATGTCCCAGACCCGGGTGCGGCCGTCCGGGGTACGGATCAGCGGCGGTGGATGCCCGGCCCTGGCGACCTGGACCAGTCCGCTCGCCGGGTCGAGACGGAGGTAGCAGCAGCTCGCGAACTGGCCGGGGTCGAGGTCGATGAGCAGATGGTTGGTGCCGCTCATCACCTCGTCGGGCGGCCGGTCGCCGAGGGCGAACGCCCTTACTGCGCTGCGGAGTTGACCCATGGTGGCGGCGGCCTGGACACCGTGCCCCTGGACATCGCCGATCACCAGGGCCAGACCGTCGCCGGACTCGACGACGTCGTACCAGTCGCCGCCCACCTCCATGCCCTGCGTGCCCGGCAGATAGCGGCCGGCGGTCTCCACCTGCGGGTGGGCCGACAGCCGGCGGGGGAGCAGGGCCTGCTGGAGGCCGCGGGCGAGGGCGGCCTCCGAGTCGTAGCGCTGGGCCTTCTCCATCGCGTGGGCGATCAGCCCGGCGAGGGCGGTCAGCACCGCGCGCTCCTCGGAGCTGAAGCTGCGGGCCCGGTCGAAGCCCAGGATGGCCGAGCCGACCGGGCGCCCGGACGCGATCAGCGGCAGGAACGCGCGGGCCCCCACCTCCGCGTCCAGCGGGATGCCCGGATAGGCCTCCGCGAGCTGCTGCATGGAGTCGAAGAAGAGCGGGCGCCCGGTGGTGAGGGTCTCGACGCCGGGCAGCCGGGCGTCGAGCCCGACCCCGTCGAAGGGGGCGAGGAAGCCCTGCGGGAAGCCGGTCTCCCAGGCCAGGTAGAGATGCCGTTCCTGCAGCAGGTAGATCGCCAGCCGCCGGCCGCCGAACGCGGGCAGCAGCTCCTTCATCACCACCGCCGACACCTGGCGGGCGGTGACGGCCTCCGTCAGCGCGATGGCGAGCACGATCGGCCGGTACAGCGGGGCGAGCGAGGTGACACCGTTCCCCGGGGCCTCGGCTCCCTCGGGGTGCACCGGCACCAGCGGGATCGGCGGGCCCGACACTCGGGTGGACGGCGCAACCGTGCAGGTCAGCTGGTCGTGGCCAGGATGGACCGCCAGCGCGAGCCAGTCACCCTCGTACGGCTCCGGCGGCTGCGTCTGCCCCTCCGGACGCCGGACGTGGAAGTGCACCGGCCCCAGCGACAGCAGGGCGCCGCGCAGCTGGTCCTCGCAGCCGATCTGGTTCAGCCAGGGCACGCCCTCCCACAGCGGGCGGCCGAGCAGCTCCTCGCGCGGGGTGCCCAGCAGCTGGGCGGCGCGTGGATTGGCGTAGGTGACCAGTCCCAGCCGGTCCAGACAGAACACGCCGTCGGGCAGCAGATCGGCTGCGCTGTCGGCGACCGGCGCGGGGCCCGGGTCCAGGACGACACCGCTGACCGGGTGTCCGCCGGCGGGCGGGACGGGCCCGGTGGCGGGCGTCCACAGGTCCAGCAGCCGGGGCGAGCCGTCCGCCGCCCGCACCCGCAGGGGCAGCGGCGGGGGTTTCCCGGCGGCCGTCGCGCGCAGCGCCGCCATGACCTGGTACGTGTCGCCCGGGGCGAGGGCGTCCGCCATGGCCCGGGCGGTTCCCGGGGACTGGCCGGGCTCGACGCCCAGCAGGGTGTGCAGAGCCCCGTCCCCGGTCACGACGGCCGTCGCCGGGTCCCAGGAGAACCGGGCCATCCGGCCCTCGGGGCGATGGGTGGCCGCCGTCCGGACGCACACCGGCTCGCCGTCCCAGGCGACGCACGGCCCGTCCTCGTCCTTGTGCTCGTCCTCCAGGTCCCGCAGCGCCGCGCCCAGCTCCTCGGCCAGCCGGGTCATGTGGTCGAGGCCGGACAGCACCTCGGTGGTGTCCGCGGCGGACGGCCGCAACACGGTGAGCACGCCGTACGTCGTCGACCCGCTCATGACCGGCACGTACTGCGAGCCGAACTGGAAGGGCAGACTGGCGGCGAACTGGGGGTAGCGGCGCATGCACTCCGCGGCGTTCGGCAGGACCACCTGGACGCCGAGCCGGTAGGCGTCCGCGACGGGGAACTTGTTGTCGACGCTCAGCCGGTTCCAGGGGCGGAACAGCGGCCCGGGCAGCCCCGCCAGCACGGCGAGGCGCAGCAGTCCGGGCGTGCTCGACCGCAGGTAGACGCCCCCGGAGTGGCCGCCGGCCGCGTCGATCGCCTCCGTCGAGGCGTCGATGAGCAGCTCGGCGAGCCGTCCGGGCGTCCCCTTCTCGCGCTGGGCACTCCCAGTCATCGGGGCTCTACCTCGTCCCTGTGGCGCCGGGTGGGTGACACAGCAAGAATGCGCCAGGACGCGGCTGGGGTCACCTGGGCGGACGGGATGGGCTGGAGAGGCACGGGTATCGCCGGTCCGTCGGTGTCTGATGAAGTGATCAAGAGTGACTCAAGTGTCGGTGTCGGTTTCGGTGGCGGGAGCCGGGTGCGGTGCGGTGTCGTCGGGTCGGGCCGAGGGAGCCGGATCAGGGCGTGAGTGGGCGGTTGTGACAGGGGAGTTGAGGCCCGACGTGCTTCTGTGACCGGGTCCGCGTCTCGTGGCGTTCAGGATGGCGCAAACTCCGCCTCTCGCGGGGCGAATTCGATCTGTTGCCCGCATTCGTCGGCGGCGACGGACGGGACGTCGCGACACACGGTGACCAGTACGTGCCATGCGGTTACGGCCGTCCCGTCGGGCGGCCCCACCCGCGGGCGGTCGCGCCCGAATTGTTAGCCTCGGCCATGGCCAGTTTCCCTCCGCCCCGACCTGGAGCGTGATGAGTACGGTCGCCGCCTACCCGCTCGGCGCCGGGACGACGCTCGCCGAACTCGCCCGCGACCCGCATCCACGGCTGGCGCGGCTCCGCGAGAGCGAACCCGTGTCCTGGCTGCCCGAGTTGGACGGCTGGCTGGTGACCCGGCGCGACCTCGCGCTCGGCGTGATGCGGGACGCGGCCACCTTCACGGTGGACGACCCCCGCTTCTCTACCGCCCAGGTCGTCGGCCCGAGCATGCTGTCCCTCGACGGGGAGCGGCACACCCGCCACCGCGAACCCTTCACCGCGCCCTTCCGGCCGCGCGAAGTACGGGACGGCTTCGCCTCGTTCATCGAGCGGGAGACCGACCGGCTCGTCACCGTGCTGCGACCGGCGGGCGCCGGCGAACTGCGCCGCGCCTTCGCCGGTCCGCTGGCGGTCGCCGTCGTGACCGAGGCGCTCGGACTGACCGGCACCACCCCGTCCACCGTGCTCTCCTGGTACGACGCCATCGTGCGGTCGGTCTCGGACATCACCGCCGGACACGCGGCGGGAGCCGCCGGTACGGCCGCCTACGCGGAACTGCGCGCGGCCGTCGAGGCCACCGTCGCCGACCGGGGCGGAGCCTCACTCCTGGTCTCGGCCGCCGGGCAGCTGACGGTGCCCGAAGTCGCCTCCAACGCCGCCGTGTTGATGTTCGGGGGCATCGAGACCACCGAAGCGATGATCACCAACGCGCTGCTGCACCTGCTTCGCCACCCCGACCAACTCGCCCGCGTCCGCGCCGACATGGGGCTGCTCGACGGCGCGATCGAGGAATCGCTGCGCCTCGAACCCGGCGCGGCCGTCGTGGATCGCTACGCCACCCGGGACACCGTCCTCGGCCCGGCCACGATCCGTGAGGGCGACCTGGTCACGGTCTCGCTCGCCGGCGCCAACCGTGATCCGGCGGTCTTCCCCGACCCCGACCGCTTCGACGTCCGCCGGGAGAACGCCCGTCTCCAACTCGCCTTCGCCCACGGCCCGCACTACTGCCTCGCCGCGCACCTCGCCCGCCTGGAGACCCGTATCGCCCTCCGTCACCTGCTCGACCGCCTCCCGTCCCTGCGCCTCGACCCGGACCACCCGACGGCCCCGCAGGGGCTGGTCTTCCGCAAGCCGCCGACGCTTCATGTGCGGTGGGACAGCGCGACCTGAAAGGGAGTGACGGAGCGTCAGGAGCCCTTCAGTCGCTGCCTACTTGACGCTCCATGACCTCCACCAGGCGCTCCAGCGCGTTCAGCACCCGGCCCCGGTCCTCGCCCAGGCCCGCCAACAGCTGTACTTCGGCGGCGAGTTGGCGGGGGAACAGTTCGTCCACGGCCTTGGCTCCGGCCGGGGTGATGGTCACCAGCGCGGCCCGCCGGTCGGCCGGATTCGGGGTGCGGGCGATGAGGCCGCGCTTCTCCAGCTTGCCCAGGGCCTTGCTGACCCCCGCACGGGACAGGCCCAGCCGCTCGGCGAGCCGGCGGGCGATCACCGGTTCGGTGGCATGGCGCAGGGGGATCAGCATGTCGACCTCTGGGGCGGTGAGCGCGGCTCCCGCGTAGAGGGGTTCCACCGCCCGGTTCAGGAGCCCGGTGGCGTGCTTGAGCAGGCCGATCAGCTCCATGGGGGAGGTGTCGAGGCCGGGGTTGTGCTCGGTCCACTGTGCGCGGACGTCGGCGGGGGAGGGCGACATGCGGCTCTTGTTCTCGCTTCCGGGACTTCAGGGACTTCGGTCGGGGCTGCAGGGATCTGTCATTGTTAACCGGTGAACCATCAGTTACCGTTACGGTCATGGTATCGCCGTCCCCCTTCCGTCCAGCCGCCGCGCACCCCGCGGCACCGGCCGACTCCAGCGACCCTTCCCGGCGCGCCGCCGTAGCCCTGGTCGCCGTCCTCGCCGCGCTGACCGCGGTCGCCCCGCTCGCGACCGACAAGTACGTCCCCGGGTTCCCCGCCATGGGGGACGCGCTCGGCGCGAGCAGCTCGGCCGTACAGCTGACGATGACCGCGTTCCTGGCCGGACTCGTCGTGGGACAGCTGCTCATCGGCCCCGTGAGCGACAGCCTCGGCCGCCGCGGGCTGCTGCTGTCCGGGACGGCGGCGTTCACGGTCTTCTCCGTCGCCTGCGCCCTCGCCCCCAACGTCGGTCTGCTCGCCGGCGCCCGGTTCCTCCAGGGACTGGCGGGCGCGGCCGGCATGGTGCTGGCCCGCGCCGTGCTCACCGACCGCTTCCACGGCGCCGAACTTCCGCGCTACTTCGCGGTGCTCTCCCAGATCATGGGCGTCGCACCGGTCGTCGCACCGGTCCTCGGCGGGGCGATCCTGGCCGTGTCGACCTGGCGCGCGGTGTTCGTCGTACTGACCGCGATGGGCGGGCTGTTGCTGCTGGGCGTCCTGCGCAAGGTCCCGGAGACCCTGCCGCCGGAGCGACGGCACACCGGCGGTATCACGAACACCTTCCGCGCGATGGGCGCGCTGCTCGGCCGCCGCACCTTCATGGGGTGCGTGCTCGTCCTCGCCTTCGTCTCGGCGGCGCTGTTCGCCTACATCAGCGGCTCCAGCTTCGTCTTCGAGAACCTGCACGGGGTGTCGGCCACGACGTACTCCCTCATCTTCGCCAGCAACGCCGTCGCCATGCTGATCGCCGGCGCGGCCTTCTCCCGACTCGCCGGACGAGTACGGCTGAACACCCTGCTCATGGCGGCGGTCGGCGTCGCCGCGCTGGGTGCGCTCACGCAGGTCGTACTGGTGCTGACCGTGGGGGAGACCCTCGCCGGCACCTGGATCAGCCTGTTCGTCACGGCCGGCGGCATCGGCATGGTCTTCCCGTCGGCCCTCAGCATCGGCCAGACCCTCGGCCGCACCGCCCCCGGCGCGGCCTCCGCCCTCCTCGGCGGCCTCCAGTTCCTGTTCGGCGCCCTCGCCGCGCCCCTGGTCGGACTGTTCGGTGAGGACAGCTCGCTGCCGATGGCGGTGATCATGCTGATCGCGGTGGCGGCGGCGGGAGTTGCGCTGGTGGGGCTGGCCAGGCCGTGGGAGGGGCTGGGGGAACCGGCGGCAACTGGGTAGCGACGGTCACCGGATCGTCCGGCATGGAGGGCGACGGTCGTCCCGTGGATCCGCCGGGACGGCAGGCCGTTGACGAAGTGCGTGGCACCGAAGCACAAGGCGGACAACAGGGCCGGGAATTCACCCATCGCACACCGCCTGCCCCCGAACACCGCCCCGACGCCCCAGCCGTTGTGCGCGCCACAGCGGCGTCGGACGAGCCAGTGGAGTGGAGGCGTGGACCCGGGGTGCGGCGCGTGCCGAGCCGAATCCTGCGCAACAGATTCACCTGGGCGGCCTGAAATGCTTTGTCGGGGGCACTCGGGTTTGTGCGGTGCCGGTGGGTGCCGCTCCCCGACGGAAAGAGAAAATCGTGTACATAGGCCTGGGTACTGTCGTCCTCATCATTGTCATCGTCGCTGTCGTCATGATGCTGCGTCGTCGCTGACCCGTGCCTCTTGTACCGCACGGTCAGCCATGACCACAGCCCGCCCCGGATCGCATTTCTCGGATCCCGGGCGGGCGTGGCCATTTCCGGTGCACGAATTCACATTTCGGAGCGCGGCGGCTGTCCACTCAGGTGGTGAAGTGGTCGGGGTCGGCGGCCTTCCAGTCGGCCGCCCAGTCGGCGGGCGGCTCGACCAGCAGCTGGCCGGGGGAGAGCCACTCGTACAGCACGTCGTAGGAGCGCACGGTCTGCGGGTCGATGCGCCGCCGCAGCATGTGCGGGTGGAGCTGGGCGGGGTCGGTAACTCCCATGGAGGCCATGATCTGGAGGGCGCTGCCGACGGTGGCCTCCTGGAGACGACGTACGCGCGCGGCCTTGTCGCCGACGTCCAGCGCACGGGCCCGTCGCGGGTCCTGGGTGGTGACACCGACGGGGCAGGTGTTGGTGTGGCAGCGCTGGGCCTGGATGCACCCGACCGCGAACATCATGGCGCGGGCCGCGTTGCCGTAGTCGGCGCCCTGGATCAGACGTTTGACCAGGTCGGCTCCGGTGGCGATCTTGCCGCTCGCGCCGATCCGGATCCGGTCCCGCAGGCCCGCGCCGACCAGTGCATTGTGCACGGTCATCAGGCCCTCGGTGAGCGGTGTGCCGATGTGGTCGGCGAATTCGAGCGGGGCGGCACCCGTGCCGCCCTCCGCGCCGTCGACGATGATGAAGTCCGGCGCGGTGCCCTCCTCGATCATCGCCTTGCACACGGCCAGGAACTGGCGCCGCGACCCGACGCACAGCTTGAAACCGGCCGGCTTGCCGCCGGACAGCTCCCGCATCCGCGCGATGAAGCGGACCAGTTCACGGGGCGTGGAGAAGACCCGGTGGTACGGCGGTGAGACGACCGTCTCTCCCTCGGGGACGTCCCGCACCCGGGCGATCTCAGCGTTGACCTTGGCCCCGGGCAGTACGCCCCCGATCCCGGGTTTGGCACCCTGCGACAGCTTCAGCGACACACATTTGACGCTCTCCCCCGACGCCTTCTCGGCGAACTCCCCGGCATCGAAGTCCCCGTCGCGGGTCCGGCAGCCGAAGTAGCCGGTGCCGATCTCCCAGACCAGGTCACCGCCCGGGCGCAGGTGGTACTCCGACAGCCCGCCCTCACCGGTGTCGTGCGCGAAACCGCCCGCCGCGGCGCCCTGGTTGAGCGCCAGGACGGCGTTGGCGGACAGTGAGCCGAAGCTCATCGCGGAGACGTTCAGCAGTGCCATGTCGTACGGCCGGGTGCAGTCCGGGCCTCCGATCCGTACGCGCGGCGGGTGTTCGGGCACCGGACGGGGAGCCATCGAGGGCACCAGGTACTCGTATCCCGCCTGGTACACGTCGCGTTCGGTGCCGAACGGTTCCTCGGCGGCGGTGCCCTTGGCCCGTTCGTAGACGATGCTGCGGATGTCCCGGTCGAAGGGCCGGCCGTCGAAGTTCCGCTCCACGAAGTACTGCTGGAGCTCGGGACGGATGCGCTCCAGCAGGAAGCGGGCGTGCCCGATCACCGGGTAGTTGCGCAGCACCGAGTGCCGCCGCTGGGTCAGGTCCCACACACCGATCACGCCGAGCGCGGCCAGTGGCACGGCGGCCACCCACCACCAGGGCGATACCGCCACGGCAACAACGACAACTGCGAGTGCGGCACTCACGACCACCGCGACGATTCCGGTTCTCAGCACGTCCCCCGAGTAACCCGCTTGGCCTGTCTCATGCGGACCGACCGCGCCGACCGGGCATTCCGCGCCGGCAACGCGGTTATGTTGATTTTTGTACTTGTCCTGCCCCGGTATTCGATGGCGCGAGGAACGCCATCAATGAATGGATGGAGGTGTGGGACGGAAAACGATGGGCACCCGACCTGCCGAGGGTCGCCCACCGAAATACCGGACGGGCTTCCTCGGTATTCACGCATTGCAAGGGGAGGTTTTTGTATGACGGACAATATGTGGGGTTACCAGGCCGAGTCCGGCCACCAGCCCGGGATGGACCTGACCGGGTTCAAGGTCGAGGCGAGCGACGGCTCGATCGGCAAGGTCGACAAGCACTCCGAGGATGTCGGAGCCGCGTACATCGTCGTCGACACCGGAGTGTGGATCTTCGGCAAGCAGGTGCTGCTCCCGGCCGGTGTCATCTCGTCCGTCGACGTGGCGGAGCGGACGGTCCACGTCGGCCGCACCAAGGACGAGATCAAGAACTCCCCCGAGTTCGACAAGGACAAGCACATCGGTGACGCCGGCTACCACGAGCAGGTCGGTGGCTACTACGGAGACCACCGAGCCTGACCGTCGCTCAGTGGCACAGAGGGGCGGGCACCGGCGTGCTTGTCCTTGTCGAACTCGGGGGAGTTCTTGATCTCGTCCTTGGTGCGGCCGACGTGGACCGTCCGCTCCGCCACGTC
>NZ_JBFAJD010000040.1:0-90643 GCF_040655035.1 Streptomyces sp. NPDC050549 | reverse complement strand
CCTTGCCAACGGCGCCGCCATGACAGCCATACCCAGAACCCCTGGGCCCTCCGATCTTACGAATGACCAGAGCAACCACCCTTGAAAGGTAGGACTGCCATGGACAGGAATTTGGACGCGGACGTCATCGTCGTCGGGGGCGGCCCGACCGGACTGATGCTGGCCGGGGAACTGCGCCTGGGCGGGGCGAGCGTCGTCGTCGCCGAGGAACTGGAGCGGCCCACCGGCCAGTCGCGCGGCCTCGGCTTCACCGCCCGCGCCCTGGAGTCGTTCGACCAGCGCGGTCTCGTCCCCCGCTTCGGCGGCCTGGAGACCAGCCCGATGGGCCACTTCGGCGGTGTCGTGTTCGACTACACCGTCCTGGCGGACGCCCACTTCGGCGCCCGCGGCATCCCGCAGTCCCGGACGGAGGCGGTGCTGGAGGAGTGGGCCGCCGAACTGGGCGCAGACATCCGCCGCGGCCGGCGCTTCCTCTCCGCGGAGCAGGACGAGAGCGGCGTCACTGTCACCGTGGCCACCTCGGACGGCGAACAGGAGGAGCTGCGCGGCCTGTTCCTGGTGGGCGCCGACGGTGGGCACAGCGCGGTGCGCAAGGACGCCGGATTCGCCTTCCCGGGCACCTCCGCGACCCGCGGTATGTACCTCGCCGACGTGGTCGGCTGCGCCGTGCGGCCGCGACCGCTGGGGGAGCGGTTGCCCGGCGGCATGGTGATGGCCGCGCCGCTCGCCGAGGGCGTGGACCGCATCATCGTGTGCGAGCACGGCACACCGCCCGCGGACCGCAGCGAGACACCCGAGTTCGCCGAGGTCGCCGCGGCCTGGCAGCGCCTGACCGGCGAGGACATCTCCGGCGGCGGTGCCGACTGGGTCAGTTCCTTCACCGACGCCACCCGCCAGGTCACCGAGTACCGGCGGGGCCGGGTGCTGCTCGCCGGCGACGCCGCGCACATCCACCTGCCGGCCGGCGGCCAGGGCCTGAGCACCGGCGTCCAGGACGCCGCCAACCTGGGCTGGAAGCTCGCCGCCACCGTGCGGGGCACCGCTCCCGCGGGCCTGCTGGACACGTATCACGCCGAACGCCATCCGGTCGGCGTACGACTGCTGTCGAACACCCGGGCCCAGGGGCAGGTCTTCCTCGGCGGCCCCGAATCCCGGCCGCTGCGCGACCTGTTCGCCGAACTGATCGGCCTCGACGAGGTCAAGCGGCATCTGGCGGGCGCGGTCAGCCATCTCGACGTCCACTACGACCTCGGCCCGGACGGCCCCGCCCCCGTCGGCCACCGGCTGCCGCCGCGCACCCTGGACACCGGGCGCGGGCCGGTCCGCACCCCCGAACTGCTGCACCCGGCCCTCGGCGTCCTGCTCGACCTGTCCGACGCGGCCGACCTGCGGGCGGCCGCGGCCGGCTGGAAGGACCGGGTCGTCACCGTCACCGGCACCCCACCGACCCCCGGGACGTTCGACGGGGCCGCCGCGCTGCTGGTCCGCCCCGACGGCTACATCGCCTGGGCGGGCGCCGACCCGGCCGGTCTGGAGGCCGCCCTGCACCGCTGGTTCGGCACCCCGGACCCCGGCGCGGCGGACGCCGACCCGACCGGACTCGAAGCGGCCATGGACCAGTGGCTCGGCACCCCGGACCGTACATGAGCGCCCTCACGACCGAAGCCGCCGGGCCGGCGGCCCTTCCGTGGTCGATGTCACCGGGAGTACGCCCCATCGCCCTGTCGGCCGGGGACCTCACCCTCTCGGCGCTCATCTCCCGGCCGGCCGGCCCGCCACGCGCCACGGTCGTCGCCGTGCACGGCGGCGGGACGAGTTCCGGCTACTTCGACGGACAGGCGCACCCCGACGTCTCCCTGCTCGCGCTGGGCGCACGGCTCGGCTACACCGTCGTGGCTGTCGACCGGCCCGGATACGGACTGTCCGCCGCCCGGCTGCCCCGCGGCCAGGCGCTGGCCGAGCAGTCGGCGGCGCTGCGGGCGGCGCTGGCCCACCTCGGGGAGCGGTGCGCGACGGGCGACGGAGTCTTCCTGCTCGCGCACTCCTTCGGCGGCGAACTGGCGCTGACCTACGCCGCGTCCGCCGCCGGCGAGGGCCCGGCCCCGGCCCCGCCCGAGCTGCTCGGGCTCGACATCTCCGGCCTCGGCCGTGACTACGCCACCGAGCCGGACGCCCTCGCCGATCCGCCTCCCGGTCACCACTGGAAGCGGCACTGGGGCGCCCTGCGCCTCTATCCGCCGAACACCTTCCGGGAGGCGGCGTCCATGGTCGCGCCCCTGCCCGAACGGGAGCGCGCGGAGGCCCCGTTGTGGCCCGGGCGCTTCGCCGGTACGGCCGCGCGGGTACGCGTCCCGGTGCGGTTGACCTTCGCCGAGTGCGAACTGTGGTGGCGCCACGACGACCGGGCCCTCGCCGACCTCGCCGCCCAGTTCACGGCGGCGCCGTCCGTCGCTGTCGACCGTCAGTCCGGCGCCGGCCACAACATCAGCCTGGGCTGGGCCGCCCGCACGTACCACCTGCGCGCCTTCTCGTTCTTCGAGGAGTGCCTCGCGCGCCGGGCCGCGGGCGCCTCTGCCGGCACGGCCCGTTGACCGATGGAGAACAAGCGGCGTACGCCCTTCCGGTCCCTGGCCGTGCACAACTTCCGGCTCTTCGCGGTCGGCCAGGTCGTCTCCGTCGCGGGCACCTGGATGATGGTCACGGCACAGGACTGGCTCGTGCTGTCGCTGACCGGGGACTCCGGGACGGCGCTGGGCACCGTCACCGCCCTCCAGTTCACCCCGCTGCTGCTGTTCACGCTGTACGGCGGCCGGCTCGCCGACCGCTACGACAAGCGGCTGCTGCTCGGCGTCGCCAACCTGGTCTCGGGGGCCCTCGCCCTGGTCCTGGCGGTACTCGTGCTGACCGGTTCGGTCCGGCTGTGGCACGTTCACCTGTTCGCACTCGGGCTCGGCACGGTCAACGCGGTCGAGGTGCCGGCCCGGATGGCCTTCGTCAGCGAGATGGTCGGCCCGGACCTGCTGCCCAACGCCTCGGCCCTGAGCGCCGCCTACTTCAACACGGCCCGGGTGCTCGGACCCTCCCTCGCCGGGCTGCTCATCGCCGCACTGGACGTCGGCCCGGTCATGGTGCTCAACGCGCTCAGCTATCTGGCCACGGTGATCGCCCTGCGTCGCATGCGGCCCGGGGAACTCAGCCGTCCCGAGCGGGCGGCCCGGGCGGCCCGGGTGATCGACGGGCTGCGCTACGTCCGGAGCCGCCCCGATCTGGTCGTGCCGCTGACGCTGGTCGCGGTGATCGGGTTGTTCGGGTTCAACTTCCAGCTCACCCTGCCGTTGCTCGCCAGGACGGTCTTCGACTCGGACGCCGCCGCGTTCGGGCTGCTGACCGCGGCGTTCGCCGCCGGTTCACTGCTCGCCGCGTTCGCCACGACTCTCCGCGGCGGCAGGCCGACCGCGCCGGCCGTCACCGGCTCGGCCCTGGTGTTCGGGCTGCTGGAGTCGGTGGCCGGCTGGGCTCCGGACTATCCCACCGCCGCTGTACTGCTCGGCCTGACCGGGTTCGCCGCCCTCTACTTCGCCCAAGCCGCCAACCACCGCGTCCAGTTGGGCAGCGACCCCGCGTACCGGGGCCGGGTGATGGCGCTCTACACGCTGATCCTGCAAGGACTCACCCCGCTCGGCGCCCTCCTCGTCGGCTGGCTCACCGTCCGGCACGGGGCCCGTTCGGGCCTGTACGCGGGAGGGCTCGTCTCCTCGGCGGCGGCGATCACCGCACTGACCGCGAGCCGCTTCACCGGGGGCGCGGACCGCCCTACGGCGCTCACGTCCCCTGCCCCGGCATCCTCGGCGACCGGAAGGAACCCATGACCACGGCCCAAGACGATCCGTCCCGCAGACTCGGGCGCTTGCCGCACCCGACCGGCCTGCGCGACCTGCCCCACGACGCGCGGGCCCGCGTGATCGGCCATCGCCTGCGCCTGGAGGTCGAGCGGATGCTCGCGGTGCCTCCCGCGCATCGGCTCTCCTCCCGTCTGCCGCTCTGTCGCCAGGGGCTGGACGCACTGGACGCGCTGCGCCTGGCGCGCGTGATCCGGGACGACCTGGGCACCGAGGTGCCGGCCGAGACGCTGCGCGAGAGCACCCTCGACGAACTGGCCGAACTGCTCGCCCGCTGACGTCGTACTCGTCCACCACTACCAGAAACGGAGATCCGCAGATGAGCCTCGTGGCACCCGGTGAACTCTCCGGCCGGCTCGACGAGTTGGCCGAACGCAAGGACCTCGCCCGTGAAGGCGGGAGCGCCCGGGCAACCGAACGGCAGCACGCCAAAGGCAAGTTGACCGCCCATGAGCGCATCGCACTGCTGCTGGACAAGGGCAGCTTCCGCGAGGTCGAGCCGCTGCGCCGACACCGGGCGACCGGATTCGGGCTGGAGGAGAAGCGACCGTACGGCGACGGGGTGGTCACCGGCTGGGGCACGGTCGACGACCGCACGGTCTTCGTCTACGCCCATGACTTCCGGGTCTTCGGAGGGGCCCTGGGCGAGGCCCACGCCACCAAGATCCACAAGATAATGGACATGGCGGTCGCGGCCGGCGCCCCGCTGGTCTCACTCAACGACGGAGCCGGCGCCCGGATCCAGGAGGGCGTCAGCGCGCTCGCGGGCTACGGCGGGATCTTCCGCCGTAACACCCGGGCGTCCGGGGTCATCCCGCAGATCTCGGTCATGCTGGGGCCCTGCGCGGGCGGGGCGGCCTACTCGCCGGCGCTGACGGACTTCGTCTTCGCCGTCCGCGACATCTCGCAGATGTTCATCACCGGCCCGGACGTGGTCCGGGCCGTCACCGGCGAGGAGATCAGCCAGAACGGCCTGGGCGGCGCAGATGTGCACGCCGGGACCTCCGGCGTCGCCCACTTCGTCCACGACGACGAGGAGACGTGCCTGGCCGAGGTGCGCTACCTGCTGTCGCTCCTGCCGTCCAACAACCGGCAACTGCCGCCCGTCGCCCCCACGGGCGACCCCGTCGACCGCTCCGGCGACCGCCTCCTGGACCTGGTGCCGGTCGACGGCAGCCAGTCGTACGACGTCCGCGGGGTCGTCGAGGAACTAGTGGACGACGGCGAGTACATGGAGGTGCACGCGACCTGGGCGCCGAACCTCGTCTGCGCCCTCGCCCGCGTCGACGGACACACCGTGGGTGTCGTGGCCAACCAGCCCGCCGCCATGGCGGGGGTGCTGGACATCAGGGCGAGCGAGAAGGGAGCCCGGTTCGTCCAGTTCTGCGACGCCTTCAACATCCCGCTGGTCACACTGGTCGACGTGCCGGGCTTCCTGCCGGGCGTGGATCAGGAGCACGAAGGCATCATCCGGCGGGGCGCGAAGCTGCTCTACGCGTACTGCAACGCGACGGTGCCGCGGGTCTCCGTGGTGCTGCGCAAGGCGTACGGCGGCGCCTACATCGTGATGGACTCGCGCTCCATCGGTGCCGACATCGCGCTGGCCTGGCCGACCAACGAGATCGCTGTGATGGGTGCGGAGGGCGCCGCCAACGTGGTGTTCCGGCGCGAGATCGCGGCCGCGGACGACCCCGACGCGATGCGCCGGGAGAAGATCGACCAGTACCGGAGCGAGCTCGTCCACCCGTACTACGCCGCCGAACGCGGCCTGGTCGACGACGTCGTCGACCCGCGCGAGACCCGGGAGGCCGTGGCCCAGTCCCTGGCCATGCTCCGCGCCAAGCACACCGACCTGCCGAGCCGCAAGCACGGCAACCCGCCCCAGTGAGCCAGGAGGAACCATGCAGGACCGACCCACCATGACGGATACGCCCTTGCTGCGACTCGAACGGGGCCAGGCCTCTCCCGAGGAACTCGCGGCCCTGACCGCGGTCCTGCTCTCGCGCGGGCTCGCGGCCGGTGCCGTACCGGACGACACCGCGCGGGCACAGCAGGCGGTCGCCCTGTGGCGGCGGCTGGAACGGGTGTCCGGGTTCGAGGGACCGCGCAGCTGGCGCAGTGGCCTCTGAGCGCCGGGCGGCCGGGGACGCCGAAGTGCCGCGGAGTCCGGCCGGTGTCAGTCCGCGCGCGGCCCGGCTGTGCGGTCGCGCAGAACCGACCGGACTCCGGGTTCCAGCCTTCCGAGCCGGTCCACCGCGACCGAGGCGTCCACGGTGCACAGACACTCCGGCGGCACCGCCCGTATCGCGACACGGCGGTCACCGAAGCCGCGCAGTGCCACCGCGCCGACGTACCCGGCGCACAGCGGCAGGTTGCCCACGAGCCAGCCGGCCGGACGGGCGGCGAGTGCGGCCTCGCCCAGACAGTCGAGGCCCGGCCTCCGGGCGAGCCCGGTCCCCAGCCCTTTCAGATAGGCCTCCTTGCGGGTCCACAGCCGGCCGAAGGCTTCCGGCCGGCTGTCTTCGGGAAGTCCCAGGAGCTCCTCGCGCTCGGCCGGATGCAGCGCCGGAAGACAGGCTTCCACCGTCCTCGCCGTCGGTGTCCGCTGGACGTCGGCGCCCACCCGGACGCCGGCCACGGCGGCGAGCGCCAGGCCGTGACTGTGCGAGAGCGAGAACTGGGGGGCGCCGGGCGCCCCGAGCACCGTCGGCCGCCCGTGCCGCCCGCCGTCGCCGTCGTGCCGTTCGCCCGCGAGGACGACACGGTCGGGCGCGATGCCCGTGTACACCGCGAGGACCCGGCGCAGGCCCACGTGCGCGGCGACATACGTCCGGCGGTCGAGGGGCCGCCGGAACGATCCGGCCCGCAGCCTCTCGTGGGCGTCGAGTTCGTGGCCCGGGACGTCGTGGGGCGGTTCGGGGGGCACCAGCAGCCATACGTCCAGCTCGCCGCCCGCGGCACCGGCCGTCCTGGCCGACTCCTCGTGACGGGACGAGAAGACCGCCGCCAGGGTGGAGAACCCCTGACGGCGGCTGTCCCGCGGACCGACTGTGGTCACTCCTCCGAGGAACGCGTGTGCACCACGCGGTAGGTGTTCTCGTCCTGCCAGGTCTGCAGGGACCGGACGCGGGAGTCCACCTTCCGGCGCTCGGGCACCCGCTCCGACTCCGGCTGGGCGCGGAAGGCGTCGTAGGCCTGCTTGCTGTCCCACTGGGAGTAGACGACGACGAACTTGCCGTCGAGGCCACGGGCCCGCAGACCGCGCAGGACCGTGTGGGTGCGGTAGCCGGGCACGTCGAGCAGGTAGGTCTGGGAGGCGCCCAGCGCGTCGAGGAGGTCCTCCTGGCCGGACTCCTCGACACCGAACAGTTCGATGACCGTGTAGTCGTCGCGGTCCGGGGAGATCTCGGTGGCACCACCGGGCCCGGACTTCTGCTGGGTGAACGCGATCTCGTTCTGGAGCAGCCGGATCGAGGTGGTGATCTCACCGAAGAGCGGAAGCGTACGGTGCTTGAACTCCTCGCCCGCGTAACGGGCCTCCAGGTCCTCGGTGCTGCGCCACTGAATGAAGTTGGCCGTGCCGGGCTTGTCCTGGCCGGCGTGGACGGTGCTGGAGATCCAACCCTCGTAGGCCGCGGAATCGACGATCTCGCGCATCGCGGCGAGCAGCTTCTCCTGCTTCTCGGGCGCGTCGGTCGAGAACAGGTTGAGGACCGTCAGATGCCGACCGTCGGCTGCGATCTTCGGCATTCTCTCGTCTCCTTCATGGGCGGAAAGTGGGATACGGAAGGAGCATGGCAAGAGATACGAGGGAATTGAAGAGCTGTCAGGTCCAGGGTTGACTCTGCTTTGCCAAGCCTCCGAGGAGGGCGTCAGGAGCTTTCTCGGTCTTGGTCAGGGATATGAAAAGCGACCTTGGTGGCAGCGGGTTTCGACTGCATGCTCGAACAATGAATCCAGGACAGGAAGTATTCGAGATAGGCGCCCTCCTGGACCGGTATCTCGTTTCTCTTGACGACGACGAGATCGACGACACGTGGGCGCAAGGTCTCTTTACCAAGGACGCCCGGATCGAGTTCCCGATGAGTCGGCACGACGGCATCGAGGGGCTCGCCGACCACCAGCGGGAGGGACTCGCGGCCTTCGCGGGGACCCAGCACCTCGGATCGCCCGCGGTCGTCGCCCTCGACGAGGACGGGGACCGGGCCGTGGTGCGTGCCAACATCATCGCCACCCACGTCCACCACCCCGGAGGCGCGGACGAGCCGTTGTTCCAGGCCGGTACGCTCGCGACCGCCGAGGCGCGCCGCACCGCCGACGGATGGCGGCTGTCGTCCCTGTCACTGCGCGTGCTGTGGACCCGCGGCACCCCGCCCCGCACCCGGGACTCCCGATGATGACCGTACTCGCGGCGCCCAGCTCCCAGGAGATGAAGCTGGCCGTCATGCTGGCCGACATCGCCCTCGTGCTGGTGAGCGGCGCCCTGCTCGGCAGGGTGGCCCAACGGCTGCGCCAGCCCGCGGTCGTGGGGGAGATCACCGCCGGAATCCTGCTCGGTCCCAGTGTCCTGGGCCTGCTGCCCGGGCATTTGACGGACCGTCTGTTCCCCGCGGACGTACGGGTGTTGCTGTCGTCCGTGTCCCAGGTCGGGCTGGTCCTCTTCATGTTCGTGGTGGGCTGGGAATTCGAGAAGCGGCTGATCAGGCCGCACGCGAAACTCGCGGCAAGCGTCTCGATCTCGTCGATCGCGCTGGCCTTCGGCCTCGGCTTCGCCCTGGCGGTGGTCCTCTACCCGCACCACTCGACCGTGCGAGGGCACGAGATCCCCTTCACCGCGTTCGCCACGTTCCTGGGTACGGCGATGTCGATCACCGCCTTCCCGGTGCTGGCCCGGATCCTCGCCGAGAACAAGCTGCTGGGCACCCGGGTCGGCACTCTCTCGCTGGCCAGCGCCGCCATCGACGACGTGCTCGCCTGGTGCCTGCTGGCCTACGTCTCGGCCCTGGTCGCCGCCGACGGCGACTACGGCGACCTGGCGCACATCGGTGCGCTGAGCCTGGTCTATGTGGCGGGGATGTTCCTGGTCGTCAGGCCGCTGGCGGCCCGTCTGGCCTGGCGCTGGGCCGCCGCCGAACGCTGGCCCCTGCTGCTCTCGGTGCTCTGCGCGGGCGCGCTGGCCTCGGCCTGGCTGACGACCTGGATCGGCATCCACGCCATCTTCGGTGCCTTCCTCTTCGGATTCGTCATGCCCCGCGAGCCGGCCGAGTTGCTGGTCCGGCACATCCGCAGGCCCCTCGACAACATGGCCATGGTGCTGCTCCCGGTCTTCTTCATCGTCACCGGCCTGGGGGTGGACCTGGGCGGGCTCTCCGGCGGCGACTTCGTGGCGCTCCTCGCGATCGTCGCGGTGGCCTGTGCCGGGAAGCTGATCGGCGCCGTCGTGCCGGCCCGGCTCGCGGGGCTGTCCTGGCGGGAGACGAAGGATCTGGGACTGCTGATGAACACCCGGGGCCTGACCGAGCTGATCATCCTCAACGCAGCCGTCAGCCTGGGCGTACTCGACGGGCGCATGTTCACCATGCTGGTGGTCATGGCTCTCGTCACGACCGCCATGGCAGGACCGTTGCTGTCCCGCCACCGCCCTGACCCCGCCCCGGCGGGGACCGGAGCGACGCCGGACACCGTCGACCCCGTCGCCGGCCTCAGTCGGCCGCACGCCTGACGAGAGGGACGCCATGACGTCCGTTCCGCGAGTAACTCCCCGACCGCGCACGCCGATCGACGGCCGCACACTGCGCACCGTGTGCGGCAACTTCGCCACCGGCGTCACCGTCATCACCTCCGGAAGCGGTGACGACAGCGGGGGAACCACGGTGAACTCCTTCACCTCGGTCTCCCTCGACCCGCCCCTGGTGCTGATCTGTCTGCACGAGAACTCCCGGCTGCTGCCGGTGATCCGCAGCTCCGGCGGATTCGTCGTGAACCTGCTGACCCGGCAACAGGAGTCCGTGGCCTGGGCGTTCGCCGGCCGTCACACCGCCCGGATCGACGAGGTCCCCCATCGCAGGTCCGAGACCGGACTGCCGGTCCTCGGCGATGCCCTGGCACATCTGGAGTGCCGTCTGACCACCGAGCACGACGGCGGCGACCACAGCATCCTCCTCGGCGAAGTCGTCGGACTCCGTGCCCCCGACGAGGGGCAGCATCCGCTGGTCTTCTTCCAGGGCTCCATGCGTGGACTCGGCGACACCACGGCGGCGCGGCGGAGTTGACCACCGCGCCACCCGGGAGGTCAGGGGCAGGCGGCCTCGGCCGAGTCGAAGTCCTGCCGCGCCTGCTCCACGACGGGCAGGTGCTCGCTCGCCCACACGGCGAGTGAGGCGAACAACGGGCCCAGGCTCTTGCCCAGTTCGCTGATCTCGTACTCCACCCGGGGCGGCACCTCCGGGTAGTACGTGCGCACCACCAGGCCGTCCCGCTCCAGCTGACGCAGCCGCTGCGTCAGCACCTTGGGCGTGATGCTGCCGATATTGCGGTGCAACTGGACGAAGCGCTGGACGCCGTACGCGTTCAGCGTCCACAGGATCGGCGTCGTCCAGCGGCTGAAGACGATGTCCACCACCGGGGCGATCGGGCACGCCTGCTCCGCGCTGACGCGCGGCGCCCCGGCGGTGGTGGTGGGAAGCGTGTCCGCGGGGCTCTTCAGCACGATGGTCACCTTTCGGGAAGTCACTTTCCTCTAGGTACTTAGTTTATCGGTGGTGGTAGCTTCCCGGAACCCGTCGACGCCCGCGGTACGCCGTCCGCCCGAACTCCGAACTGCCCTCATCCTCCTAGGAGTTGCATGTCGATCCCAGCTGCGGCCCCTCGGCCGTACCCGCCCCTGGGCGCCACGGCCGAGAAGTTCCTGGCCGACAACCACCTGTGCACCCTGACCACCGTGCGCGCCGACGGTTCGCCCCATGTGGCGCCCGTACGGTTCACCTGGGACGCCCGGGCCGGCGTCGCGCGGGTCATGACCACCGTGACGCGCCAGAAGGCACGCAATCTGCTGGCCGCGAGCGGCGGCCGGGCCGCCGTCTGCCAGGTGGCCGGGATGCGCTGGATCACCCTGGAGGGTGCGGCGACCGTCTCGACCGACGACGAGCGGCTCAAGGAGGGGATACGCCGCTACACCGCGCGCTACTGGTCCCCACCACCGCAGCCACCGGGCCTCGCCGTCATCGAGATCGCGGTCGACCACGTCATGGGGCTGTACTGAAACAGCGCAGAAGGGGGGCCGGAAAGCGTTTCCGGCCCCCCTTCTTGTGAGCTGCTCCTGCCTGAGCCGCAACAGCCCTGACGAACTTGTCAGAGTCCTGTATCTACGGCCATTCAGCTTCCGTGACCGCCTCGGAATACTGGGAGAAACGTCAGCGGGAGAGGGAATATGGACGCGTTCAACGTCGATGTCATTATTGCCGGTGCCGGCCCGTCGGGTCTTATGCTCGCTGGAGAACTGCGCCTGCAGGGAGTATCCGTCGTCGCGCTCGACCGGCTCGCCGAACCGATGCAGCAGTCACGCGCTCTGGGTTTCTCGGCCCGCACCCTGGAGGAGTTCGGCCAGCGCGGGTTCCTCGGTGAATTCGGTGAGATGGAGGCGATGCCCGGCGGGCATTTCGGCGGCCTTCCCCTCGACTACACCATCGTCGAAGGCGGGAACTTCGGCGTGCGCGGCGTACCGCAGTCCCGGACCGAGGCCATCCTGCACAAGTGGGCCGTGGGCCTGGGCGCCGACGTGCGCCGGGGGCACGAGGTCGTCGGCCTGACGCAGGACGAGAGCGGCGTCGGCGTCGAGGTCACCGGACCCGAGGGGACCGAAGTCCTGCGCGCCCGCTACCTGGTGGGCTGCGACGGTGCCCGCAGCACCGTGCGACGGCTGGCCGGCATCGACTTCCCCGGCGTCAACGCCACCATCGAGATGAAGATGACCGACGTGACCGGCGTCCCGGTCCGGCTGCGGCCCACCGGCGAGGTCACCGAGGCCGGCATGGTGGTCGTACTCCCGCTCGGCCCGCACGCCACACGCGTCGTGGTCTTCGAGCGCGCCGCGGGCGTCCGGCCGACCCAGGAGCCGCCCACCTTCGAGGAGGTGGCCGCCTCCTTCCAGCGGGTGACCGGTGAGGACATCAGCGCCGCCACCCCCCTGTGGACCAGCTACTTCACCGACGCCAGCCGTCAGGCCGCCGAATACCGCAGGGGCCGTGTCTTCCTCGCCGGCGACGCCGCCCACATCCACATGCCGATCGGCGCCCAGGGCATCAGCGCGGGCGTCGGCGACGTGATCAACCTCGGGTGGAAGCTCGCCGCGCAGCTCAAGGGCCATGCCCCCGAGGGCCTGCTCGACACCTACCACACCGAGCGCCACCCCGTCGGTGCCCGCGTCATCACCAACACCCTGGCGCAGCGCACCCTCTACCTCGGCGGCCCCGAAGCCCAGCCGCTGCGCGACCTGTTCGCGGAGCTGGTGCGGATCGAGGCGGTGCGCCACCATCTCGTCGGCCTCGTCACCGGCCTGGACATCACCTACGGCGCGGCCCCGGGCGGTCACCCGCTGCTCGGCCGCCGCCTGCCGAAGCAGTCGCTGCTGGTGGGCGACACCAAGACCACCACGTACGAACTGCTCCAGGCGGGCCGGCCGGTCCTGCTCGACATGTTCGACAACGCGGCGCTGCGTGACGCGGCGGCCGGCTGGGCGGACCGGGTCGACATCGTGACGGCCCGCCGCCCCGAGGAAGGGGCCCCGGCCGCCAACCTCCTGGTGCGTCCCGACGGTTACGTCGCCTGGGCGAGCCCCGCCGGCTCCGTCGACGGGCTGACCGACTCCCTGGCGCAGTGGTTCGGCGAGTCCCGCGCCTGACGACACCCGAGGACCCATGAACCCGAGGAAGCCCGAGGAAGAAGGAGAGTGCGGTCTTGTCCACCAAGTCTGAGGAGCGGAAAGAGGCCCCCGAGGCCGCCGAGTGGACCCAGTGCGACGTGGCGATCCTTGGCTCGGGCCTCGCGGGCTCGATCATGGGCGCGATCCTGGCCCGGCAGGGCGTCGACGTCGTACTGATCGACGCGGGGCAGCACCCGCGGTTCGCCGTCGGCGAGTCCCAGAACCCGCAACTCGTCGAGTGGCTGCACATCCTGGCCGCCCGTTACGACGTGCCCGAGATCAGGCACATGCTCGACATCAAGGCGATCACCGAGCACATGGGGCCCCACCACGGCCGCAAGCAGAGCTTCGGGTTCGTCCTGCACGGGGAGAACCGCGAGCCGGACCCGCGCGAGGCGACCATGTTCGTCATCCCGAAGATGCTCACCGAGGCCATCCACCTGTTCCGCCAGGACACGGACTCGTACTACCTGAACGTCGCGGCCAAGTACGGTTGCACGCTGCGGCAGAACTGGTTCGCCACCGACCTGGACTTCGACGAGGACGGGGTCACGGTCACCGGCAGGAACGGCGAGGTGTTCCGCGCCAAGTACCTCATCGACGCGAGCGGCTTCCGCTCCCCGCTGGCCCAGAAGCTCGACCTGCGCGAGCAGCCGTCCCGGCTCAAGCACCACGCCCGCTCGATGTTCACGCACTACGTGGGCATCAAGCCGTACGACGACGTGTGCAACTACCCGGAGGCGCTGCGCCCGCCGTCCGAGTCCCCCTTCCACGGCGGGACCCTGCACCATCTCATCGAGCGCGGCTGGTTCTGGATCATCCCGTTCGACAACTACAAGGACTCCAAGAACCCCGCCTGCAGCGTCGGCCTGACCTTCGACGAGCGGCTGTACCCGAAGCCGGCGGATCTGACCCCGGAGCAGGAGTTCCAGCACTACCTCGACAAGTACCCCGCGGTGAAACGGCAGTTCGAGGGCGCCAGCCGGATCCGTGAATGGGTCTCCACACCCGACCGTATCCAGTACTCCTCCAAGCAGACCGTCGGCGCCCGCTGGTGCCTGATGTCGCATGCCGCCGGCTTCGTCGACCCGCTGTACTCGCGCGGTCTGTCCAACACCTTCGAGGTCGTGGACGCGCTGGCCTGGCGGCTGCTGGACGCTCTGCGCGAGGACGACTTCTCCGAGGAGCGCTTCGAGTACGTCGAGCGACTGGAGCAGGGCCTGCTGGACCACAACGACAAGATCGTCAACAGCTCGTACATCGCCTTCAGCCACTTCCGGCTGTGGAACGCGGTCTTCCGGGTCTGGGCCTGCTTCACCACACCGGCCACCATGCGCCAGATCAGGGCCCGCCAGAACTTCGAACTCGACGGCGACGAGCGGCACTTCAAGGAGATGGAGAACTCTCCCTACACGGGCCTGTGGTGGCCCGACAGCCACTCCTTCAAGCACCTCTTCGAGCTCACCGTCGAGACCTGCGAACGGTACGAGGCGGGCGAGATCGACGGTGACAAGGCCGCGGACATCGTCTTCGAGGGCATCCGTGACTGCGAGTCCGTCAATACGCCCTTCGGCTGGAAGGACCCGGAGGACCACAGGTTCTACCGGGCGAGCACTCCCACGATGCTGAAGTTCATGTGGTGGGCCAACACCAGCGGTCCCCAGGACATGCGTGAGCTGGGCCGCTCCTTCCTGGCCGGCTCCGTGCGGGCGGGCCTGCGCGGCCGCAAGGTCTCCTGACTCTCTTCCCTCCTCCTCTTCGCGACGACGCGAATCCCTCTCCACCCGAACTCATCTCGACACGAACGGATACGTGGACTCCACATGATCAGCCGCAGAAAGATGATCAGCGCGGCCGCCGGCGGCCTGGGCGCAGCCGCGGTACTGCCACAGATCAGGCCGGGGGCGGGCATCGCGGCCGCCGCCGAATCGACGACCGCGTCCTCCTGGTCCTCGCTCGCCGCACGGCTCAGCGGGGACCTGGTGCTGCCGACGGACTCCGGCTACGCCGTGGCCAAGCAGCTGGAACTGGCCCAGTACGACGTGATCAGTCCGCAGGCCATCGCGTACTGCGTCGACGCCACCGACGTGGCGACCTCCATCGCCTACGCGTACGCCAGGGGTCTGTCCGTCGCCGTACGCAGTGGTGGACACAACTACGCCGGTGCCTCCACCACACAGGGGCTCGTCATCGACGTGTCCCGGATCAACGCGATCAGCGTGAACTCGCAGACCGTCACGATCGGGCCCGGTTCCCTCAACGTCGACGTGCTGAACACCCTGGCCGACCAGGGCTACGCCCTGAGCAGCGGCGGCTGTCCCACGGTCGCGGCCGGCGGATTCCTCCAGGGCGGCGGCCTGAGCTTCATGACCCGCACCCTGGGCGTGGGCTGCGACTCGGTGCGCTCCGCCCAGGTGGTCCTGGCCGACGGCCGGACCGTCACCGCGTCGGCCACCCAGAACAGCGACCTGTTCTGGGCGATCCGCGGTGGTGGTGGCGGCAACTTCGGCGTCATCACCTCGTACACCCTTGAGCACCATGTCGTCGGCGACCTGCTGGTGTCGTACCTCGCCTTCCCCTACGAGCGCTCCGCCGAGGTCCTCGACGCCGCCACCCGGTGGCTGGTGGACGCGCCGAACTCCATCAGCGGCGGCACCTACATCACGCTGCCGGACGCCGCGCCCGGCGCCGTGCCCACCACCACGGTGACCCTTGTCTCCCGGGGTACCTCGGCCGAACTGACCGCGGAGACGGCCCGGTTGCTCGCGCTGACCGGACAGCCCGTCGGACGGCAGGACATGACCGTGTCCTACCGCGACCTGATGATGGGCATCTTCGGCTGTGGCAGCCTGAGCCAGGACGCGTGCCGCCGCTCCGAGAAGACCACCACGGGGCAACTGACCCGGCCGGCCTTCGGCGTGGAGCGGATGCGCATGATCACCGACCCGCTTCCGGCGAGCGGCTGGGCCGAGGTCATGACGGCCTTCGACGGCCAGCGGGCGGCCGGCCAGCGGCGCACGCTGGAGGTCCACTGGTTCGGCGGCGTCTCCAACGACATAGCCGCCAGCGCGACCGCCTACCCCCACCGGGACACGCTCTACTGCGCCAGTTACCGCTCGACGATCGCCGACCCGGCGGCGGCCACCGCGCAGGGCAAGGCGGTGGCCCAGAGCTGGGCCGACGCCGGGTTCGCCGCGGTCGACCCGTACTCCAACGGCGGGACGTACGTGAACTACATGGACCCCGCGCTGCAGGACTGGAAGCAGTCCTACTACCGAGGCAACTACGCGCGCCTGGTCGCGATCAAGAAGAAGTACGACCCGTACCGCTTCTTCTCCTTCACCCAGTCCGTCGGCGCGGCCTGACCCGCCGGAGCCGGCACCCGGCAGGGTGCCGGCTCCCCGGCGTACCGCGCCCATCACAGCAGACACTCAACGAAAGGCTGGACCGCAGTGGAGTCCGCATCCGCTCAGATCCCCCCGTCCGCCCGGATTCTGCAGCTCGCGATGTCGAGTTGGGTCGCGGCAGCCGTCAGCGCGGTCGCCGAGCTCGCCGTGGCCGACGCCCTGGCCCAGGGCCCGTGCGATGTCGAGAGTCTGGCGAAGGACCTCGACGTCGACGCCACCAACCTCTACCGACTGCTGCGCGCCACCGCCGACATCGGCCTCTTCGAGGAAGCCCCCGGACGGGTGTTCACCCTCACCGAGGTCGGTCACGCCCTGCGCAGCGACGCACCGGACTCGATGCGGAACTTCGCGCGCTGGGTCAACACGGCGGCGGAGCGCTACACCTGGACCGGTCTGGCGGACTCCGTACGCACCGGCCGTTCCGTCTTCGAGTCGGTGCACGGCAAGCCGGTCTGGGAGTACATGCTCGAACATCCCGAGGTCAACGCCCTGTTCGACCGGGCCATGACGGACACCTCGTCCCAGGTGACCGCGCCCGCGGTGGCGGCCTACGACTTCGGCACCTTCCGCAAGGTGGTGGACGTCGGTGGCGGCCACGGCCAGTTCCTCGCGGCGATCCTCGCGGCCAACCCGGCGGTGCGGGGCATCCTGTTCGACCAGCCCGACGTCGTGGCCGGTGCGGGCGACGAGTTCGCGAAGGCCGGGGTCCAGGACCGCGTCGAGATCGTGGGCGGTGACTTCCTCGCCTCGGTACCCGAGGGCGGTGACGCCTATGTGGTGGTGAACGTCCTCCACAACTGGGAGGACGACAAGGCCGAACTCATCCTCGGCGCGATCCGCCGGGCGATGGCCGAGGACGCCCGGGTGCTGCTCGTCGAGGCCGTGATGCCGCCGGACGGCACGGAGGCGCTGACGGTGAAGCTGATGGACCTCAACATGATGGCGCACGCGGACGGGGTCCAGCGCAGTGAGGCCCAGTACGCGGAGCTCTTCGCGCGCGCCGGTCTGAAGCTGTCGCGCGTGCTCTCCGGCGGCGGACTGTGCAGCTTCGTCGAGGCAGTGCGGGCCTGAGCGATGTGGTGGCAGCCGGACCGGGACGACGTCCGTCGTCCCGGTCCGGCCACTGTGTCCGACGGTTCGTCAGGGGCGGCGGCCGTACCAGCCCACGAGCCGGTCGATGCCGGGCGCGTCCTCGGGCACCTCGACGACCGGTCCGAACGGGACCTGGCCGCCCCGGGGTTCGGCGGGCACGGCGTGGTGCATGGCGGCCAGCGGGGCCGCCAGCATCTCCGGGTCCCAGACGGGTGTCTGACCGGTGGCCTTCACCAAGTCCCAGGCGTGCAGCACGAATTCGTTGGTGTAGATCACCGCGGCGGCGACCCCCGGGACCGGGCCCCACGGCAGTCCGATCTCGCGGCCCAGCACGGCGTCGTCCGACCACACCGCGTCGAACTCCTTGCGCGACACGGCCAGCGCCTCGGCCCACTGCCCGTCGGCGACGTCCGGGGCGAAGTGCGGAACGCTCATGAACGAGCCGCCCGTGCCCATCACGGTGAGCCGGCGCAGCACCGACACCAGGTGGTTGGCCATGTCGCGGACCGAGTAGTCGGGACACGGGGTGGCGAGGGCGTACTGCTCGGGGCGTACCGCGGCGAGGGTCTCGCCGACCAGGTCAACGGCCTTGAAGAGGCCACCACGTGGGTCATTGGAAGAGGTAGTCATACCTCGATCCTCTCGGCAGAACAGGTCACCTCATGGCCTATTACCGGAGACAGTGAGAAATGAAGGCGGACCGTCTGGTGGCAACCCTCCTGCTGTTACAGGCGCGAGGACGAGTGACGGCGCGCGAGGTGGCGCGGGAGCTGGAGGTCTCCGAGCGCACCGCCCGGCGGGACCTGGAGGCTCTTGGCGCCGCCGGCATCCCCGTCTACGCGCAGCGCGGCCGGGGCGGCGGCTGGCGCCTGGTCGGCGGCGCCCGCACCGACCTGACCGGACTGACCGAGCGTGAGATCGAGGCGCTGTTCCTCGCGGTGGGGCCGCCCTCGACCTCGCCGGAACTCCGGTCGGCCCTGCGCAAACTCATGCGCGCGATGCCCGAGCCGATGCGACCGCAGGCCGAGGCCGCGGCCGGGTCGGTCGTCGTGGACGTACAGGACTGGTCGCGGACGGAGGAGGGCGCGGGCGGGCCGCACCGGCACACGCTGGAGCGGGCGATCCTCGACCGTGAGCAGATCCGCCTCGGCTACGCCCCCTCGGGCCGGGCGCGGACCGAGCGGACCGTGCATCCGCTCGGTCTGGTCTCCAAGGCGGGCCGCTGGTACCTCGTGGCCGGCGACGGCACCAGGGACGGACTGCGTACCTTCCGGCTCAGCCGGATCGACCGCGCGACCACCACGGGCGAGCCCGCGATCCGCCCCGAGGGGTTCGAACTCGCGGCGGCCTGGCGCGAGTTGACTCAGGAGATGGAACTGCGCATGTCCTCGGTGACCCTGCGCGGCCGGGTCGACCCCGAAGTCCTGCCGCTGCTGGGCGAGTTGTTCGGCGGTCGGCTGTGCGTCGGCGAGGAGCAAACCTGCGGGCGTGTCGGTTTCACGGCCGAGGGCCCCTCGATCCAGGTCCTGGCCGCCCGCCTTGCCGGTCTCGGCGACCGCGTCGAGGTCCTTGAACCACCCGAGGCACGAGACGCCCTCGCCCGCCTCGGACGCTCGATCGTCGCCGTCTACGGCGGGTATCAGAAGCAGAGTCACTTTCCTCTAGGTACCTACTATGTTGAGGATGCTAGCGTCCGGGACGTGACGACGGAGAGCGTCGTCCGACCAGTACGGCGCAGCCGCCCAGCAGCGGTGATCTCACCCAACCCCCTTTGAATCAGGAGCTGTTCATGATTGTTGTCACCGGAGCCACCGGCAACATCGGCCGTCCGCTGGTCGCCGCGCTCGTCGAGGCGGGAGAGGAGGTCGTGGCCCTCTCGCGCAGCGCGGAGCCCGCCGGGCTGCCGGACGGCGTCCGCACCGTCCAGGCCGATCTCGGGAACTTCGCCGGAGTCAAGCCGGTCCTCGAAGGAGCCGACGCCTTCTTCATCCTGCTGGCGGGCGAGCTCAACGGCCCCGGCGAGGCGGCGACGAACCTCCTCGACATCGCCAAGACCGCCGGCGTCAAGCGCGTCGTGCTCGTCTCCTCCCAGCTCGCCGGTACGCGCTCGGACACCGTCTCGCACAACCGTCTGCGCGAGTTCGAGGCCGCCGTACGCGCCTCCGGCCTGGACTACACGATCCTGCGCCCGGGCGGTTTCGCCTCCAACGCGTACGCGTGGTCCGAGTCGGTGCGCACGAACCGTACGGTGTTCTCGCCCTTCGGCGACGTGGCGCTGCCCGTCATCGACCCGGCGGACATCGCCGATGTCGCGGCGGTCGCGTTGCGCGAGGACGGTCACGCCGGGCAGACGTACGTGCTGACCGGTCCCGAGGCCGTCGGACCGCGGCGACAGGCCGAGATGATCTCCGAGGTGCTCGGCGAGGACGTGAACTTCGTGGAGCTGACCCGCGAGGACGCCCACGCCGTCATGGCGCAGTTCATGCCGGAAGAGGTCGTCGGCGGCACGCTCGACGTCCTGGGCACCCCGCTCCCGGTCGAGCAGCAGGTCAGCCCCGACGTGGAGAAGGTCCTCGGGCGCCCGGCCCGTCCGTTCGGCGAGTGGGTCACACGGAACCTGCCCGCGTTCAAGTAGGGCTGCGCCGGGCCACACACCCCTGCGCCGTCGCCGGGTTCCCGCTGCGAGCATTCCCCCGCGGCAGTGGGAACCCGGCGGCCCTCCATGTGTGCGGGACACTCGGCGCGGCGGCACCGCGGAGCATCCGTGGCGTGGCACTCGGATCCTGCGCGGACGGCCTCGGCAGGGTGGCCGGCCGCTGGACATCCCTCCTGGTCAACACCTCGTGCCTGGTCGTCGAACAGACGCCGGAACACCGATCGACAAGGCCGTCACGGCCGCCGCGACCGGCACCACGAAGCCCGCCGCCGGCGATCCGTGCTCCGCAGCCCAGCCACCCGCCGCCGAACCGCACGCGATCCCCAGCAGCAAGCCCGTCACCGCCAGACTCATGCCCTCGTTCAACCGGCCCTCCGGCGTGCGGTGCTGGAGCAAGGTCATCGCGGTGACCATCGTCGGGGCCGTCGCCGTGCCTGCCGGCACCAGGGCCGCCGCCAGCGCGGGCAGCGAGCCCAGCGTGCCTGCCGCCAGCAGCGGCAGGGTCATCAGGGCGCTCATCGCCAACAGGCACCACCGCAGCCGGAGTTCCGGCGCCCCCGTCGGCTTCAGCCTCCCGTACAGCAGGCCCGCCGCGCACGAGCCGGCCGCCTGGAGGGCCAACACCGCACCGCCCACCGCACGGTGACCCGTCGCGTTCGCGTACGCCAGCGTGGCGACCTCCATCGAACCGAACACCGCGCCCGTCGCCACGAAACCGGCGAGGAGGGGCCGGATGCCGGGCACGCGCAGGGGCAGACCGCCCTTCGGGGCCGGGCTCGGCGGTGGTTCCGTCGAACGCTGGGCCGTGAAGATCAGCATTCCGGTCAGCAGCAGCACCGCGCCGACCAGCGTCCCCGCCTCCGGGAAGAACGTGCCGCACAGGAACGCCGCCAGCGCCGGGCCCAGCATGAAGCACAGCTCGTCGGCCGCCTGCTCGAAGGAGTTCGCGGTGTGCAGGGCCTCGGTGTCGCCGACGAGCAGATGGGCCCAGCGGGCGCGGGACATGCCGCCGGTGTTGGGGGTCGTCGCGGTGGCCGCGTACGCGGCGAACAGGGTCCAGTCGGGGGCGCCGTAGCGCACGCAGAGAAGTAGGGACAGAGAGCCCAGGAACGCAACCACCGTTGCCGGCACGGCCGTTCGGGACTGGCCGTACCGGTCCGTCAGGCGCGCGATCCACGGCCCGGCGAGCGCCGTCGCCGCGAGGCCGGTCGCGGTGACGGCGCCGGCGAGGGCGTACGAGCCCCGTGAACCGGCGATCATCACGACCGCGCTCACGCTGAACATGCCCGCGGGGAGGCGGGCGATCAGGTTCCCGGCGGTGAAGGCGCGGGTGCCGGGGAGGGAGAAGAGGTGGCGGTACATGTCTCCCACCGTGACTCCCGGACGATCAAGGGGTCCAACACCTGTTCCGCGCCGATTCACGCCCCTGCGTTGTAAGTTCGCCGGATGCCCCGGACACCGGCCCACGTGGACCTCCGACTCCTCCGCGCCTTTCTCGCCGTGGCCGAGGAGCTGCACTTCACTCGCGCCGCCACCCGGCTCTACGTCGCCCAGTAGGCGCTGAGTCGTGATGTGCGGCGGCTGGAGCGGGAGTTGGGCGCCGAACTGTTCGTGCGGACCACCCGGCAGGTGACGTTGACGGCGGACGGTGCGCGGCTGGTGCCGTATGCCCGACAGGTGCTCGCCGCGCAGGACGAGTTGCTCGCCGCGTTCCGGCAGGCCCGGCCCCTGCTCGTGGATCTGAACTCGCCGGGCCTTGGCACCGGGCGCCGGGTGCTGCACCGGGCCCGTGAACTCGCCCCGGAGCAGGAGCTGATGGCCCGCTACGAGAGCGGACTGACGGGAGCCGCGGGGGAGTTGCTGGCGGGGCGGCTCGACGTGTCGTTCGGACGGTTCGCCGGGCTCGATCCGGTGCTGCGGGCCGGGCTCTGTCATCAACTCGTGCGGTACGAGCCGATGGCGGTCGTACTGCCCGAGGACCACCGGCTGGCGTCGCTCGCGGAGGTGCCGGTGGACGCGCTCAAGGGGGAGGTCGTGTACGCGGGCGCCGGGAATCCGCGTACCCCGGAGTGGACGGATCTCGCGCGGCGGTTGTTCGAGGGGCGTGACATCGAGGTTGCGGCGCCCGCGCCTATGGCCGTAGGCGAGGAGGAATTCGAACGGGTGATGGGTCGGACGCGGAACCCGATTCTTGCTGTAGTGGGCTTTCCGGCCATGCGCCGGACCGTGCTGCGGCCCCTGGTGAAGCCGGTGCCCTTGTCCCCCGTGTCGCTCGTGTGGCGAAAGGGGCTGGTGCACCCCGGATTCGACGCGCTTCGACGCGCTGCGGTGGAGATCGGTGCCGCCGAGAGATGGCTTCGCCAGCCCGTGGATGGATGGATTCCAGCCATGGACGTGGACATGCTAAAAACGTAGAAATTACGCATCCCGTCACATGTGAGGTCTCGTTACGCTACCTTCGGTGACCTGGGCACGGTGTGGTACAGGGGGCGCGTGGACCGGGTGGGGGCCCGGTTCGACGGCGTGTGCTCAGGGTCGTCTGCGCGCCCGGAACAGTTCCGTGGGGGGAAGTGCGTGCGCGTGGAAAAGTGGCGAGAAGACGCCCAACCGGAATGGCCCCGGGCTGCATCCGCGACCAGAGACGTACCGGTCGTAGGCGGAGAGGCCCAGGCGTTCCCGGAGACCGGAGCAGCCGGAGCGGTCGGGGTGACCGGAGCGGCCGGGGGACCGGAGATCCTGGACGGCGGTCGGCATGGCCGTCATGGTGGTCACGCCGGTCGTGTCGGCCGTATACGGAACGAGCCGTCCGGACCACCGGGGTCGTCCTGGCCCGTCGTCCCCGAGGGAGTACGTGGGGGACCGGCAGGGCCGCTCACCGATCCGCCCATCGGTCCGTCCGGTGCCCTGGCCGATCCCTGGGGCGCGCCCGCGGCGAACGACCCCGACGAGGTGACCGTCCAACTCGACGGCCCTGCCGAGGAGTTGGGTGACCCGGGAGCGAAGGGTGCCGGTCATGACGGATCGGACGGGCCCGTCTTCGTCGACGAGTCCGGCCGCCGCAGCCGTAGATACCGCCGGATCGGCATGGCCGTCGGCATCGTCTGCGCGGTGTACGCCGTCGTCATCGTCGCCACACTGCTGTCCGGCAGCTCGGACGCGCCGTGGCTCCCGGTGCCGGGGCAGAAGGACGACCCGCCCGCGAGCAAGGTCGACACCTCGCCGCTGCCCGCCGAGTCGGGCCGGCCGTCCGGTGGCGGCGGCGTGGCGCCGGGGAACATCCCGACGGCGAGTGACGGTACGACACCGTCGCCGGGCGCCGGCGCGAGCGCGAGCGGCGCGTCCAAGGCCCCTGGTGGCAAGGCGACCACGTCGGCGTCTCCCAAGCCGTCCGCGAGCAAGAGCACGTCGGCCCCGGCCGGCGGGACCGTGAGCAATCCGGTCGTACAGCCCTCGCACCCGCAGGACACTCCGTCGTCCGGCCCGAGCACGCCGACGGCCGGTACGAGCGCCCCGGCGCAGCCCACCACGCCGACCCCGACCCCGACGGCGGGCACCGGCACGGTCGCTGACGCGCCGAACACGCCGTCGCCCGTGGCGCAGGGCTCGGCCGCGCCCTCCGAACCGGCAACGGCACCGGCAACGGCACCGGCCCCGGCCCCGTCCATGACCCCGGAGCACATCGTCTGATGGCATCGCACAACCGCCGCCCCGCAGCCACGAACACGGCCCCGGGCGGCCGTCACGGAGGCATGCCCAAAACGGCGCGCGGCTTCCGGCGGCGCCGCATCTCCATGCGGTTCCTGCTGCCGATGCTGCTTCTCGTCGCGATGCTGGCGATGCTGATGCTGCGCGGCTATGTGCACAGCGAGATCCTCGCCGACCACCGCATCCGCCCCGAGGCCGCGACCGACAAGGTGCCGGAGAAGATCCTCGACGGCGGCCCGGTCATCGACACCCGCAGCGGCCGTACGACGAGCCTGGACGTGCCGGACCACGACATCGTCCTCACCTTCGACGACGGCCCCGACCCGACCTGGACCCCCAAGGTCCTGGACGTGCTCAAGAAGCATCACGCGCACGGCGTCTTCTTCGTCACCGGCACCATGACCTCGCGCTACCCGGACCTGGTCAAACGCATCGTGGACGAGGGCAACGAGGTCGGCGTGCACACCTTCAGCCACCCCGACCTCTCCTTCCAGTCCAAGAAGCGCATCGACTGGGAGCTGTCGCAGACCCAGCTCGCGATCACCGGCGCGGCCGGCATCCGTACGTCGCTGTTCCGGCCGCCGTACTCCTCCTCCGCCGACGCGATGGACAACCTGTCCTGGCCGGTGACCGAGTACATCGGCACCCGCGGCTACATCACCGCCGTCAACAACACGGACAGCGAGGACTGGCAGAAGCCCGGCGTCGCGAAGATCATCAGCAATGCCACCCCGCGCGAAGGCAAGGGCGCGATCGTCCTGATGCACGACTCGGGCGGCGACCGCCATCAGACCGTGCAGGCGCTCGACAAGTTCCTGCCGGAGATGCAGGCCAAGGGCTACAAGTTCGACAACCTCACCGAGGCGCTCGGCGCGCCCAGCGCGCTCACCCCGGTGACCGGCCTGAACCTGTGGAAGGGCAAGGCCTGGACCTTCCTGGTCCAGGCCTCGGACAACATCACCGACATCCTGGTGGTCGGCCTGGCGATCACCGGCTCCCTCGTCATCGCCCGCTTCGTGCTGATGCTCCTGCTCTCGGTGATCCACGCCCGCCGGGTCCGCCGCAAGGACTTCGCCTGGGGCCCACCGGTCACCGAACCGGTCACGGTCCTCGTCCCGGCGTACAACGAGGCCAAGTGCATTGAGAACACGGTCCGTTCACTGATGGCGAGCGAGCATCCCGTCGAGGTGATCGTCGTCGACGACGGCTCGGCGGACGGCACGGCGAGAATCGTGGAGGCGATGGACCTCCCGAACGTCCGGGTCGTACGCCAGCTCAACGCGGGCAAGCCGGCCGCCCTCAACCGCGGCCTGGCGAACGCGAGTCACGACCTCATCGTGATGATGGACGGCGACACGGTCTTCGAACCGGCCACCGTACGGGAGCTGGTCCAGCCCTTTGGCGACCCGCGCGTGGGCGCGGTGGCGGGCAACGCGAAGGTGGGCAACCGCGATTCGCTGATCGGCGCCTGGCAGCACATCGAGTACGTGATGGGCTTCAACCTCGACCGCCGGATGTACGACGTCCTGCGCTGCATGCCGACGATCCCGGGCGCCGTGGGGGCCTTCAGGAGAAGCGCGCTGGAGCGGGTCGGCGGCATGAGCGACGACACCCTCGCCGAGGACACCGACATCACGATGGCGATCCACCGCGACGGCTGGCGCGTCGTCTACGCCGAGCAGGCCCGCGCCTGGACCGAGGCACCGGAGACGGTCCAGCAGTTGTGGTCCCAGCGCTACCGCTGGTCCTACGGCACGATGCAGGCGATCTGGAAACACCGGGGCGCGCTGCTCGACCGCGGCCCGTCCGGCCGCTTCGGCAGGGTCGGTCTGCCGCTGGTGGCCCTCTTCATGGTCATCGCCCCCATCCTGGCCCCGCTGATCGACGTATTCCTGCTCTACGGCCTGGTGTTCGGCCTGACCGAGAAGACCTTCCTGGCCTGGCTGGGCGTCCTCGCCATCCAGGCGTTCTGCGCGGCGTACGCCTTCCGCCTGGATCGCGAACGCATGACCCACCTCGTCTCGCTGCCGCTCCAGCAGATCCTCTACCGCCAACTCATGTACGTCGTACTGCTCCAGTCCTGGATCACCGCGCTCACCGGAGGCCGCCTGCGCTGGCAGAAGCTGCGGCGCACGGGAGTTGTGGAGGCACCCGGCGGTCCGGTACCGACCCAGCGCAACCGCACTGGCAGTGACGATCGGAGGCCGGTCGCATGACGCACGGATACCCGACGGGAACGAACCAGGGCTCCGGCTCCGATCCCGAATCGACTCCGGTGTACGGCATTCCCCAACAGCGGCAGCAGGAAGCCGAGTTGGCGCCGGAGCCGGCGAAGGCGAAGGCGAAGGCTGGCGGAGGCGGCCGGGACCGCTACCTCGACCTCCTCCGCTCGATCGCCCTCGTCCGGGTGGTCGTCTACCACCTCTTCGGCTGGGCCTGGCTTTCCGTCCTGTTCCCTTCCATGGGCGTGATGTTCGCGCTGGCGGGTTCCCTGATGGCCCGCTCCCTGAACCGTCCGGCGCTGGGAGTGATCAGGGGCCGGCTACGGCGACTGCTGCCCCCGCTCTGGGCGTTCAGCGCGGTGGTGCTGGTGCTGACGTTCGCGATGGGCTGGAACCCGCTCAAGGACCCTGACATGGGCGGTACTTGGTGGGGCGCGGCGAAGGTGTTCGACTACATCGTGCCGGTCGGCGCACCGCCGTACCCCGAGCATCTGGGGTCCGAATCAGGCCTGTTGGAGAGCACGTGGGCGGACCAGGCGGCGGGCCCGCTCTGGTACCTGCGGGCCTATCTGTGGTTCGTGATCGCGTCACCGCTGCTGCTGTGGGCGTTCCGGCGGGTTCCGTGGGCGACGCTGCTGGCGCCGTTGGCGTTGACGGCGGTTGTCGGTACGGGGCTGGTGACGATCCCGGGTGAGACGGGCAACGCGGTGTCCGACTTCGCGGTGTACGGCGGGTGTTGGGTCCTGGGCTTCGCCCATCACGAGGGCGTGCTGAAGCAAGTCCCGCGCTATCTCGCGGTGTCGGGCGCGACCGTCGTCATGGGCTTCGGCCTGTGGTGGGCGTCGGGCCATCTGGGCCCGGACGGGTGGGACCTGAACGACATCCCGCTGGCGCAGGCGACGTGGTCCTTCGGGATCGTGGTGATCCTGCTCCAGTACGCCCCGTCCTGGCAGGAGTTGCCGGGCCGCCTGGCCCGCTGGGACAAGCTGGTGACCCTCTCCAACAACCGCGCCGTCACGATCTACCTGTGGCACAACCTCCTCATCATGGCCACGGTCCCGATCATCGACCAGCTGTACAACCTGCCGTTCATGGAGAGCGACAGCGCGACAGCCCTGCTCGACAAGGCGGACACGTTCCTGATGTTCGTCCTCATCTGGCCGCTCATCGCGGTGGCGATCCTGGCGTTCGGCTGGATCGAGGACATCGCGGCGAAGCGGGCGCCGAGGTTGTGGCCGAACGGAGTCAGCGGTGGGGGGAGTCGGCGGAAGGGGACTTGAGGGTGTGTATCAGGTGCCGCAGGCCGGCGGGTGTGGTGGTGATGATCGTGTTGCGGGTGTCGCTTTCGCGGAGGCGGACGGTGCGACTCCCCCCGCCGCACGCGTCGCACGTGTGACCGTACGGGCCGCCCTCGACAGGCGGCCCGGCGAGCGGCTCCCGCCTGCTTCGCTCGACGCCGACGGCGGACGCGGCCTCCACCTCGTACAGGCGTATGCCACTTCTCGGGGCGGCCGGCCGATCGGTGACGGCGGGCTGCTGGACCGGGGAGCCGGAAAGCTGCTGTGGTTCGAGGCCGCCCACACCCATCCCGCAGAACTGTGACACTTCCGCACAGAGTGCCACGCTCTTTCCACCCCACCCCCCGACACCGACCGCCCCGCGCCGAACGGGGTCTTCCTCACCGCGCCCACTCTCCGCCGGTGAGAGCAACGTTCCCTTCCGGTCACTCACAGCCACAGCGTGGAAACCCGCCCTCCCTACCTTCGGGATGCATCACCGCTCGTTACCCCGTAGTGGACCGTGGAGGCGTCATGACAGCCACTGGCAAGTGGATCGAGCACTGGGATCCGGAGGACGAGACCTTCTGGCGGGAGACCGGCGAGAAGGTCGCCCGTCGCAATCTCGTGTTCTCCGTGCTCTCCGAGCACATCGGCTTCTCGATCTGGACCCTGTGGTCCGTGCTGGTGCTCTTCATGGGCCCGGAGTACGGGCTGACCCCGGCCGACAAGTTCCTGCTGACCTCGATGGTCACTCTCGTCGGCGCGGTCGTCCGGGTGCCGTACACCTTCGCGGTCGCCGTCTTCGGCGGACGGAACTGGACGATCGTCTCCGCGAGCCTGCTGCTCATCCCCACCATCGCCGCCTTCGTGGTGATGAAGCCGGGGACCTCCTTCGACACCTTCCTCTGGATCGGCCTGCTGGCCGGCATCGGCGGCGGCAACTTCGCCTCCTCCATGACCAACATCAACGCCTTCTTCCCGCTCCGGAAGAAGGGCTGGGCGCTCGGGCTCAACGCCGGCGGCGGCAACATCGGGGTTCCCGTCATCCAGCTCATCGCCCTCGCGATCATCGGGGCCAGCGGCGGACCGCGCGTGCTGCTCGGGATCTACATCCCGCTCATCCTCGTCGCCGCCACCCTCGCCGCCCTCTTCATGGACAACCTCACCTCCGTGAAGAACGACACCGGCGCCGCCAAGGACGCCGCGCGGGACTGGCACACCTGGATCATGGCGTTCCTGTACATCGGCACGTTCGGGTCGTTCATCGGGTACGCGTTCGCGTTCGGTCAGGTCCTTCAGGTCCAGTTCGGCCGTACGCCGCTGCAGGCCGCGTACCTCACCTTCATCGGCCCGCTGCTCGGCTCGCTGATCCGCCCCGTCGGCGGCTGGCTCGCCGACCGCTACGGCGGCGCGAAGATCACCCTGTGGAACTTCGTCGCCATGGCCGCCGCCACCGCCATCCTGGTCGTCGCCAGCATGCAGAAGTCGCTCCCGCTGTTCGTCACCGTCTTCGTGGTGCTGTTCGTGCTCAGCGGGCTCGGCAACGGGTCGACGTACAAGATGATCCCCGGCATCTTCCAGACCAAGGCCCTCGCGAAGGGGCTGGAGGGCGAGGAGGCGGCTGCCTACGGCCGTCGGCTCTCCGGGGCCTCCATGGGGCTCATCGGGGCCGTCGGCGCGCTCGGCGGCGTCGGCATCAACCTCGCCTTCCGGCAGTCCTTCCTCTCCTACGGCTCCGGCACCGGCGCGTTCGTCGCCTTCCTCGCCTTCTACGGCCTCTGCTTCGCCGTCACCTGGGCCGTATACCTTCGCCGCCCGACCGCGCAGGCGCAGGCCAAAGCTTCCGCATCGGAGGCGAAGCCCCAGCTCAGCTATGCCGAGGTGTGACGTAACACCGCTGACATGAAGTCGAACCGAGCCTGTCACGCACCGTTGACAGGCTCGTTCGGCATGTAGGCACCGCCGCACCATCCCCTGCACGACTGCATGTACAACTACGTTCGGGACGAGAGACATGGACGAACAACCGCAGCGACCGGAGAGCGCGCCCCACGGCCCCCTCTCCGGGTTCACCGTGGGCGTCACCGCCGCACGCCGCGCCGACGAGCTGGGGGCCCTGCTCCAGCGGCGCGGCGCGGTGGTAGTGCACGCGCCCGCGCTGCGCATCGTGCCCCTCGCCGACGACAGCGAACTGCTCGCCGCCACCAAGGAGTTGATCGACCAGGCGCCCGATGTCGTGGTGGCCACCACCGCGATCGGGTTCCGGGGGTGGGTCGAGGCCGCCGACGGGTGGGGGCTCGGCGAGGCCCTTCTCGACCGGCTGCGCGGGGTGGAGCTGCTCGCCCGCGGGCCCAAGGTGAAGGGCGCGGTACGGGCCGCCGGTCTGACTGAGGAGTGGTCACCGTCCTCCGAGTCCATGGCCGAGGTGCTCGACCGGCTCCTGGAGGAGGGCGTCGACGGCCGCCGGGTCGCCGTACAACTGCATGGGGAACCGCTGCCCGGGTTCGTGGAGTCGTTGCGCGCCGGGGGAGCGGACGTCGTGGTGGTCCCCGTGTACCGGTGGATGCCGCCCGAGGACATCGCCCCGGTGGACCGGCTGCTGGACGCGGCGGTCTCGCGCGGCCTGGACGCGCTGACCTTCACCAGCGCACCGGCCGCCGCCTCGCTCCTCTCCCGCGCCGAGACCCGGGGCCTGCTGCCCGAACTCCTCGCCGCCCTGCATCACGACGTCCTCCCGGCCTGCGTCGGCCCCGTCACCGCGCTCCCGCTCCAGAACCACGGCGTCACCACGGTCCAGCCCGAGCGCTTCCGCCTCGGCCCGCTCGTCCAGCTCCTTTGCCAGGAACTCCCCGCCCGCGCCCGCACCCTGCCCATCGCGGGCCACCGGGTGGAGATCCGCGGCCACGCGGTCCTGGTCGACGGCGCGCTACGGCCGGTCCCGCCGGCCGGCATGTCCCTGCTCCGCGCCCTGTCCCGCCGCCCCGGCTGGGTCGTCGCCCGCGCGGAACTCCTCCGCGCCCTCCCCGGCGCCGGGCGCGACGAGCACGCCGTAGAAACGGCGATGGCCCGCCTCCGCACGGCACTCGGTGCGCCGAAGCTGATCCAGACGGTGGTGAAACGGGGATACCGGCTGGCGCTGGATCCCGCCGCCGACGCGAAGTACTCCGACGGTTGAGCGGGTGATTGGTGCGGGCTGTTGATGCGGGCGTTGCCGGGGGCTCCGCCCCCAGACCCCCGTCGGCCCTGAAGGGGCCTCGTCCTCAAACGCCGGACGGGCTGGATCTTGCGGACCTGAGTCAACAGGCGCGCCGGGGTGGGCCTGGATTGCCCCGGCCCGCGTCGAGAAGTGGGCCGGGGCGGGCTGGATTGTGTTCGCCTGCGTCATGAAGCGAGCCGGGACCGGCTGGGTTCCGCCGACCTGCGCTCGAACGCCCCGTACAGCACCAGCGCCCGCCCCAGACACCCCACCGCCACCGTCGACAACACCGCCCGCACCACGTTCCACCCCACCCACGCGCCCTCGAACCGTTCCCGCGCCACCCCCACATCCGCCGTACGCGCGAGCCCGTCGTTCAGCGGGATGTTGAAGGCGACGGTGACGAGGAAGGCGAGCGCGTACGCCGTCAGCCCCGCCCACACCCACCCCCGGTACGGCCTCCCGCGCACCTGCCACGCCGACACCGCGGACAGCACCAGCGCCCCCATGAAACTCAGGAAGAACACCGGGTTCTGGATCACGTCGTTGATGTTCCGCATCACCTCGACGAACACCCGGTCGTCGCTGCGCGCCGGCCCCGGCATCACCGCGCAGGCGAAGACGTAGAAGGCCCCGGCGATCAGTCCCGTCGCGACCGTGGCCGCACCCAGAACCCAACCCGTCGCAGTCCCGTTCGCTGTCCTGTTCTCTGCCATGCCCTCCAGTCAACGGACCCGGCCCCGCCCCCGACATCGCCAAGACGCGCACGCGCATACGCGGCCGTCCACGCGCACTCCCCATCCGCGCTCGGTACGAGGGGTTCCGACCGCGCGAGCGGGCAGGCACTGTAGAGGCAACGGTTTCCCGACCGGGGTAATCCCTAGGCGGTGACAGGCACATGGCACTCGGTACGACCATGGCCCCGTACGAGCTGCGCTTCGACGCCGGGCGGATCTGCCTGGATCTCCTCGCGACCACGCATCCCGAGGAACGGCTCGACGCGCCGGAGCCGCTGCGCGCGTGGATCGTCCGCTCCGGGCTCGTCCCGGCGGCCACCGAGCTCACGCACGTCGACTCGGCCTGGCTCGTCGGTTTCCGCGAACTGCGGGGACGGATCGGACAGTTGGTGCGCAGCAGGCCGTCGGCGGAGGGTGGGTCCTACGATCTCGCGCTGGCCCACGTCAACGACCTCGCCCGCGCCGCGCCCCCGGCACCCCGTGCCGTACAGGCCGAAGACGGGGCGCTGGTGCGGGAGTTGGCCGGTCCGCCGGGGTGCGAGGCGCTGCTCGCGGTGATCGCCAGGGACGCCGTGGAACTGCTCACCGACCCGGTCGCGCGGGCCTCGCTGCGGGAGTGCGAAGGCGACAACTGCCCCATCGTGTACCTGGATACGTCACGGGGGCGCAGGAGGCGCTGGTGCTCCAGTGAGGTCTGCGGGAACCGCGAAAGAGTGGCCCGGCACCGACGGCGCGCGGCCCTCGCCCGAGCCTGAGAATCCCATATGCGGCTTCTGTGAAGTGATGGACCGTCAATCGGCGACGTGATTTTGACAACAGCGCGTTTCACTCGGCCGCCGCACGGGCAGCCCGCGTGATCTTGCTTATGTGGTGGAAATGTAAAGATCGTGCGGCCGGAATGTGCACTCATGTCCCGGTCGTCACGTCACTTCGAAGAAAACTGTCGCCTCACGTTGAACACCCGCCCGCCCTCTCGCGTACCTCTCCATGAGCGACCGACCGGGGCAACCCCCGGACACCGGAGGTGGGCGTGCGCAAGGATTCCGTCGTGGCCAATGAACAAGCGCCGAGGGCCCGACATCGCATGTCCCAGTCCTCGGAACCTGATGAGGAGCTGATGCGTGCCCTGTATCGAGAGCACGCCGGACCCTTGCTCGCCTATGTGCTGCGGCTCGTCGCCGGTGACCGGCAACGTGCCGAGGACGTGGTGCAGGAGACGCTCATCCGGGCCTGGAAGAACGCCGGCCAGCTCAACCGGGCGACCGGATCGGTACGACCCTGGCTGGTGACGGTCGCACGGCGCATCGTCATCGACGGTCACCGCAGCCGGCAGGCCCGGCCGCAGGAGGTGGACCCGTCGCCGCTGGAGGTCATCCCCGCGGAGGACGAGATCGACAAGGCGTTGTGGCTGATGACACTGTCGGACGCGTTGGACGACCTGACCCCGGCCCACCGGGAGGTGCTCGTCGAGACGTACTTCAAGGGGCGTACCGTCAATGAGGCGGCCGAGACGCTTGGCATCCCCAGTGGCACGGTGCGCTCAAGGGTGTTCTACGCCCTTCGATCGATGAAGCTTGCTCTGGAGGAGCGGGGGGTGACGGCATGAGCATTTACGGGGGATACGGAACGGGTAGTCCTGGTTCCATGCAGGGATCTCAGGGCTCGAACGAACACGAGACTGTCGGCGCCTACGCCCTCGGGATTCTCGACGACGCCGAAGCAACCGCTTTCGAGGCACACCTCGCCACGTGCGAGTGGTGCGCCCAGCAGCTCGACGAGCTGGCCGGGATGGAACCGATGCTCGCGGCGCTCGCGGACCTGCCGGGCTCCGGCACTCCCGCGATCGGTGAGTCCCTGTCGGCCAAGCCGAGCCCGCGGCTGGTGGAACGGCTGGTCGACGACGTAGGTGAGCGCCGGGCCATGAAGCGCCGGCGCAGCTTCTACATGATCGCCGCGGCGGCTGCCCTGATCATCGCCGGACCGCTGGCGGTCATCGCGGCCAACGGCGGCGACAGCTCGGGCCAGAAGGGCAACGTGGCCGCGGCGACCGCGAAGGACACCTTCGAAAATCTGTCCGACAAGGTCTCTGCCACGGACAAGAGCACCAAGGTCACCGCGACCGTGGCGATGACCAAGAAGGACTGGGGCACCCTCGGGGTCGTGGAGCTCAGCAACGTCAAGGGCCCCCTGAAGTGCTCCCTGATCGCCGTCGGCAAGAACGGCGAACGCGAGACCATGAGCTCCTGGTCGGTCCCGGCCTGGGGTTACGGCATCGCGAACGCCACGAAGGCCGAGGCCAAGGCGCCGCTCTACGCCCAGGGCGGAGCGGCCCTCTCGCCCAACCAGATCGACCACTTCGAGGTCATGACCTTCGACGGCAAGAAGCTCGTGGAAGTGGACGCCTAGCAACAGTCCGACTGCGCTCGACGGGGTCCGGGACGCGCCAGGCGCGCACCGGACCCCGCGTCTTTGTCAGGATCCGCCGGGCGGGCCCCTCGCCTCGGCGGCCCCCCTTCGCGTACGGTTGACGGCTGCCCAGCACGTCAGAAGGGGGCCCGGTGGCCGCACAGGCTCAACAGGAGACCGCGCTCGATGCGGTGTCCGACAAATCCGCCCAGGATTCGCTACGGGACCGGGAGATCAGCGGCGAACAGGCACACCTGGACCGGGTGTACCGGCGTCTTGAGGAGAAGATCCGCGAGGCCGAGTTCCTCATGAACGACGCCGCCAAGCGCGGCCAGGTCGGCACACCCGGCGCGCTCGCCGAACGCGACGCGCAGGTGTTCCGCGCCGGTATCCACCTCAACCGGCTCAACAACGAGTTCGAGGACTTCCTCTTCGGCAGGATCGACCTGCTGCTCGGCAAGGACGGCCAGAAGGGGCCCGACGGCGCCTACACCGCCGTCGAACCCGCCGACGGCTCCGTGCGCGACGACAACACGGCCGACATCGCCGAAACCCTGCACATCGGCCGCATCGGAGTCCTCGACACCGAGTACGCGCCCCTGGTCATCGACTGGCGGGCGCCCGCCGCCGCCCCGTTCTACCGCTCGACCCCGGTCGACCCCGGCCGCGTCGTACGGCGCCGGGTCATCCGCTCCAAGGGCCGCCGGGTCCTCGGTGTCGAGGACGACCTCATGCGCCCCGAGCTGACCGCCTTCCTCGACGGCGACAAGCTGGCCGTCATCGGCGACGGCGCCCTGATGGCCGCGCTCGGCCAGGCCCGCAGCCACACCATGCGCGACATCGTGGCCTCCATCCAGGCCGAACAGGACCTGGTGATCCGCGCCCCCGCCGCCTCGGTGACGTACGTCGAGGGCGGCCCGGGGACGGGGAAGACGGCCGTCGCGCTGCACCGCGCCGCCTACCTCCTCTACCAGGACCGGCGCCGCTACGCGGGCGGCATCCTCATCGTCTCGCCCACCCCGCTGCTGGTCGCGTACACCGAGGGCGTCCTGCCGTCCCTCGGCGAGGAGGGCCAGGTCGCCATCCGGGCCATCGGCTCGCTCGTCGACGGCGCCGAGGCCACCCTGTACGACTCCCCGGCCGTCGCCCGCACCAAGGGCTCGTACCGCATGCTCCGCGTCCTGCGGAAGGCCGCGCGCGGCGCCCTCGAAGCGAACGAGTCACCGGCCCGGCTGCGGGTCGTCGCCTTCGGCCGCCGGCTCGAACTGGAGGCCGCCGACCTGGAGCGCGTCCGGCAGAACGCCCTCAGCGGTACGGCCCCGGTCAACATGCTGCGCCCGCGCGCCCGCAAGCTCCTCCTGGACGCCCTGTGGGAGCGCTCCGGCTCGGCCGACCGGCACACCGACCCCGAACTCGCCGCCGAACTGCGCTCCTCCTTCGACGAGGACGTCGCGAGCGAGGACGAGTTCATCGCGTTTCTCGACGCCTGGTGGCCCGAACTCACCCCGCGCGCCGTCCTGGAGGCGATGTCCGACGAGCGCAGACTCGGCCGCTGGGCCCGCCGCATCCTCAACCCCGGCGAGGTCCGCAGGACCGCCCGCGCCCTGAAGCGGGACGGTCTCTCCGTCCACGACGTGGCGATCCTCGACGAACTCCAGGCGATCCTCGGCACCCCGGCCCGCCCCCGCAAGCGGCGTGACCTGGACCCGCTGGACCAGCTCACCGGTCTCGAAGAGCTGATGCCCGTACGCGAGGAGACGCAGCGCGAACGGGCCGAGCGGCTCGCCCAGGAGCGCGTGGAGTACGCGCACGTCATCGTGGACGAGGCCCAGGACCTCACCCCGATGCAGTGGCGCATGGTCGGCCGCCGCGGCAAGCACGCCACCTGGACGGTCGTAGGCGACCCGGCCCAGTCCTCCTGGTCCGACCCCGCCGAGGCCGCCGAGGCCCGCGACGAGGCCCTCGGCTCCCGCCCCCGCCGCCGCTTCACCCTGACCGTCAACTACCGCAACCCGGCCGAGATCGCCGAGCTGGCGGCCAAGGTCCTGGCCCTCGCGATGCCGGGCTCCGAGTCCCCGTCCGCGGTCCGCTCGACGGGCGTACGACCACGCTTCGCCGTCGTACGGAACTCGCTGTCGGAGTCGGTCCGCGCGGAGGCCGCCCGGCTGCTCGACCAGGTGGACGGCACGGTCGGCGTGGTCGTCGCGATGAACCGCCGCGAGGAGGCCCGCCGCTGGCTCGCCGGGCTCGGGGATCGCGTGGTGGCCCTCGGCAGCCTGGAGGCCAAGGGGCTCGAATACGACGCGACCGTCGTCGTATCGCCCGCGGAGATCGCCGACGAGTCACCGGCCGGCCTGCGGGTCCTCTACGTCGCCCTCACCCGCGCGACCCAGCAGCTCACGGTCGTCTCCGCCGAACGGGACGAGCCGGACGCGAACGGGGTGCCGGATCTTCTCAGGGACTGATCGAGGGTGCTTCCTATGAACTCTCGGGATGGGAATGGTCTTACGGGATCTGTTTGTTAGCCTGGTTGTGACACCGGCCCGATCCAAGCCCCCGGGCCCAACCTTCGTCGCTACGAGCGACCACTTGCCGCGAGGCGAGCATGGCGGGTCGGTGTCATTGATCGTGAAAGAGGCCTCCGTGACGGGGGCCTCTTTTTCTTGCGAACAAAACGTTCGCAATCGGGGGCGGCTAACGCCTACCGGGCAGTAGGTGCGACCATCGGAGCGCGTACTCAGCTCAACGGTGAAAGCAGAGGAAGTCGGCCATGGCTACGGCGCCCAGCGTCTCCTACTCGATCACGGTCCGTCTGGAGGTGCCCGCCAGCGGAACGGCGGTCTCGCAGATCACCACGGCCGTGGAGTCCCACGGAGGCTCGGTGACCGGCCTCGACGTGACCGCCTCCGGCCACGAGAAGCTCCGCATCGACGTCACCATCGCGGCGTCCTCCACCGCCCACGCCGACGAGATCGTCCAGCAGCTGCGCGGCATCGAGGGCGTCACCCTCGGCAAGGTCTCCGACCGTACGTTCCTCATGCACCTCGGCGGCAAGATCGAGATGCAGTCCAAGCACCCGATCCGCAACCGTGACGACCTCTCCATGATCTACACCCCGGGCGTCGCCCGCGTGTGCATGGCGATCGCGGAGAACCCCGAGGACGCGCGCCGCCTCACCATCAAGCGCAACTCCGTCGCGGTCGTCACGGACGGCTCGGCCGTGCTCGGCCTCGGCAACATCGGCCCCAAGGCCGCGCTGCCGGTCATGGAGGGCAAGGCGGCCCTGTTCAAGCGGTTCGCCGGCATCGACGCCTGGCCGCTGTGCCTGGACACCCAGGACACGGACGCGATCGTCGAGATCGTCAAGGCGATCGCCCCGGGCTTCGCCGGCATCAACCTGGAGGACATCTCCGCGCCGCGCTGCTTCGAGATCGAGGCCCGGCTGCGCGAGGCCCTCGACATCCCCGTCTTCCACGACGACCAGCACGGCACCGCGATCGTGGTCCTCGCCGCGCTGACCAACGCGCTGCGGGTGGCCGGCAAGGGCATCGGTGACATCCGGGTCGTCATGTCCGGCGCGGGCGCGGCCGGTACGGCCATCCTCAAGCTGCTGCTCGCCGCCGGTGTCAAGAACGCGGTCGTCGCCGACATCCACGGTGTCGTGCACGCCGACCGCGAGGACCTGGTGGACGCCAAGGCCGACTCGCCGCTGCGCTGGATCGCCGACAACACCAACCCCGAAGGCCTCACCGGCACCCTGAAGGAGGCCGTGCGCGGCGCCGACGTCTTCGTGGGCGTCTCCGCCCCGAACGTCCTGGACGGCGACGACGTGGCCGCGATGGCCGACGGCGCCATCGTGTTCGCGCTCGCGAACCCGGACCCCGAGGTCGACCCGACGATCGCCCGTCAGACGGCCGCTGTTGTGGCCACCGGCCGCTCGGACTTCCCGAACCAGATCAACAACGTGCTGGTCTTCCCGGGTGTCTTCCGCGGTCTGCTCGACGCGCAGTCCCGCACCGTCAACACCGAGATGATGCTCGCCGCGGCGACCGCACTCGCGAACGTCGTGTCAGAGGACGAGCTGAACGCGAACTACATCATCCCCAGCGTCTTCAACGACAAGGTCGCCGGCGCGGTGGCCGGCGCGGTCCGCGAGGCCGCGAAGGCCGCGGGAGCGGCTGCGCCCTCCGCCACGCCCTCCGCGACGTAGCCCGTCGGGCGATGTGTGTGCGGCGGCTGTGAGGATCGCCACGGCCGCCCGTACATCGGCGCGTCGCGGAACCCCGGGCCCTGGGCGGCCGTTTATCGTGGCGGCCAGGCTTCGGGCCTTTCCGGGCCCGGCCCTCGCTGCCGGGAGCCGACGGAGCGTCACCACGCTGATGCAGTGGCGCTCTTCGTGTGACTCCCAAGGGTGTTCTCGCGACTCCTACGGGTGCCGGATTGGCTTTCCCGCCGCAGGTAGGGGCAGGATGCGTCTTCGGGCGCGAGGGTCTGGACGACGGACCCGGGTCCGGGGACTCACCGAGGACCCTGGCAGCATCGGCTTCACCGTGCCCGGTATGCGGCTCCGCCGCGTGGCACGCCTCAACGGCAAGAAGAACACGGGAGTAACAACATGAACCGCAGTGAGCTGGTGGCCGCGCTGGCCGACCGTGCCGAGGTGACCCGCAAGGACGCCGACGCCGTTCTGGCCGCGTTCGCCGAGACCGTCGGCGAGATCGTCTCCAAGGGCGACGAGAAGGTCACCATCCCCGGCTTCCTGACCTTCGAGCGCACCCACCGTGCCGCTCGCACCGCGCGCAACCCGCAGACCGGCGACCCCATCAACATCCCCGCCGGTTACAGCGTCAAGGTGTCCGCGGGCAGCAAGCTCAAGGAAGCCGCCAAGGGCAAGTAGGCCTTCGCGTACGCGACGGGATTGCGTACGAGGCTCAGTAACGCGAATGGGGCGGCCACCCGGGAGGGTGGCCGCCCCATCGTCGTGCGGACGCTTATCCCAGGGCCTTGCCCGGGAGTTCGACCTTCGCACCCAGCTCGACCAGCTTCTCCATGAAGTTCTCGTAGCCGCGGTTGATGAGGTCGATGCCGTGCACGCGGGACGTGCCCTGGGCCGCCAGCGCCGCGATGAGGTACGAGAAGCCGCCGCGGAGGTCGGGGATGACCAGGTCGGCGCCCTGGAGGCGGGTCGGGCCCGAGACGACCGCCGAGTGGAGGAAGTTGCGCTGGCCGAAGCGGCAGTGCGAACCGCCGAGGCACTCGCGGTAGAGCTGGATGTGCGCGCCCATCTGGTTGAGCGCCGAGGTGAAGCCGAGGCGGGACTCGTAGACCGTCTCGTGGACGATGGAGAGGCCGGTCGCCTGTGTGAGGGCGACGACGAGCGGCTGCTGCCAGTCCGTCTGGAAGCCCGGGTGAACGTCCGTTTCGAGTGCGATGGACTTCAACTGCCCGCCGGGGTGCCAGAAGCGGATGCCCTCGTCGTCGATCGCGAAGGCACCGCCCACCTTCCGGTAGGTGTTGAGGAACGTCATCATCGAGCGCTGCTGCGCGCCCCGGACGTAGATGTTGCCCTCGGTCGCCAGCGCCGCGGACGCCCACGACGCGGCCTCCAGGCGGTCCGGGAGGGCCGCGTGGGTGTAGCCGCCGAGCGAGTCCACGCCGGTGATGCGGATCGTGCGGTCGGTGTCCATGGCGATGATCGCGCCCATCTTCTGCAGTACGCAGATGAGGTCCTCGATCTCCGGTTCCACGGCCGCATTGGCGAGTTCGGTGACGCCCTCCGCCAACACCGCGGTCAGCAGCACCTGCTCGGTCGCGCCGACGGACGGGTACGGCAGCTTGATCTTCGTGCCGCGCAGCCGCTGCGGGGCCTCCAGATACTGGCCGTCCGCCCGCTTCTCGATCTTCGCGCCGAACTGCCGCAGCACCTCGAAGTGGAAGTCGATCGGCCGGCCGCCGATGTCGCAGCCGCCGAGCCCCGGGATGAACGCGTGCCCGAGCCGGTGCAGCAGCGGGCCGCAGAACAGGATCGGGATGCGCGACGAACCCGCGTGGGCATCGATGTCGGCGACGTTGGCGCTCTCGACGTGCGACGGATCGAGCACCAGCTCGCCCGGCTCCTCACCCGGACGGACCGTCACCCCGTGCAGTTGCAGCAGTCCGCGTACGACCCGAACGTCTCGGATGTCCGGTACGTTGCGCAGTCGACTTGGCTCACTGCCCAGCAGGGCGGCGACCATGGCCTTGGGTACGAGGTTCTTCGCACCGCGGACACGGATCTCGCCCTCCAGCGGGGTTCCGCCGTGGACAAGCAGTACGTCGTCTGAGCCGTTGACGGTCATGAATCTCGCGTTCCGTGGAGTTGGGCAGGGGCCGAAGTCGTAAGCGTAATGGCCGCCCACCCCCCTTCAGAAAGCCCGAGGACCCCTCAGCCACGTCATAGCTGTGTCACAACACGAACCGTTCTCAATCGGGCACATGGGGTCACCGGACGGGGGATGTGCGCGTCGGACGCTTCGGTGCGCCCTGAGCTGCGTTCACTCAGGTACCCGCATTGCCTCCCCCATCACGGGGAAGATGCGGGATCATGTCTGGCATGACCGAGGTGTCCTCGCTCACAGGGCGGTTGCTCGTGGCAACACCCGCCCTGGCGGACCCGAACTTCGACCGCGCGGTGGTGCTCCTTCTCGACCACGACGAGGAGGGCTCCCTCGGTGTCGTCCTCAACCGGCCCACCCCTGTGGACGTCGGCGACATCCTGGAGGGCTGGGCGGATCTCGCCGGCGAACCGGGAGTCGTCTTCCAGGGCGGCCCGGTGCAGTTGGACTCGGCCCTCGGCGTCGCCGTCATCCCGGGCGGCGCGTCGGCCGGCGAGCGCGCCCCGCTCGGCTGGCGGCGGGTGCACGGCGCGATCGGCCTCGTCGACCTGGAGGCCCCGCCGGAACTGCTGGCCTCGGCGCTCGGCTCACTGAGAATCTTCGCCGGGTACGCCGGCTGGGGGCCCGGCCAGCTGGAGGACGAACTCGTGGACGGCGCCTGGTACGTCGTCGAGTCGGAGCCCGGTGACGTCTCCTCGCCGTCCCCGGAACGGCTCTGGCGCGCGGTGCTGCGCCGCCAGCGCAGCGAGCTCGCGATGGTGGCGACCTATCCGGACGACCCTTCGCTGAACTGATGCCGGTTGGCTTCAGTACCCTTGGCCGTATGAGCACTCTTGAGCCCGAGCGCGGGACTGGTACGGGGACCCTCGTAGAGCCGACGCCCCAGGTGTCGCACGGTGACGGGGACCATGAGCGCTTCGCCCATTACGTCCAGAAGGACAAGATCATGGCGAGCGCCCTGGACGGCACTCCTGTGGTGGCGTTGTGCGGGAAGGTCTGGGTTCCGGGCCGCGACCCGAAGAAGTACCCGGTGTGTCCCATGTGCAAGGAGATCTACGAGTCCATGGGCTCCGGCGGGGACGGCGACAAGGGCAAGGGCGGCGACAAGTAGCCGTTCGGCCGGTCTGACTTCGTAGGACTTCGTAAGGCCCTCGGGGCGCGCTTCGGCGCGCCCCGAGGGCCTTTTGCGTGTTTCGACGGTTTTTCGGCGGTCTTTCGCGTGTCACGAAGTGGTTGAGACCTCTTGTGGCCGCGTTCATCTACTCCTTAATCTCCGTGGTGTTGTGCAGAGCGAAACGCCCATTGCATATGTTGCAACGCACGCCCGGATTCCCGGAGGAACGCTCCATGAAGCTCGCCCCCAGATTCGCCGTACTCCTGGCCGCCGCCGCTGTCGTGGCGGGCTGCGCGCCCCAGACCTCCGACAACGCGTCCTCGGACAAGGACGACCAGAGCGGCACCCTGCGGGTGTGGCTCTTCCAGGAGGTCGGAAACGACCCGAAGGCGAAGGTCGTCGACTCCGTGGTGGCCGCTTTCGAGAAGGCCCACAAGGGCACCAAGGTCGACGTCGAGTACATCCCGATCGACACCCGGGCCCAGCGCGTCAAGGCCGCGTTCAACGACCCGAAGTCCGCGCCCGACGTCATGGAGTACGGCAACACCGACACGGCCGGCTATGTGAAGGACGGCGGACTCCTCGACGTCACCGAGGAGTTCGGCGCCTGGAGCGAGTCCAAGGACACCGACCCCACCGCGAAGCAGTCCGTCACGGTCGACGGCAAGCTCTACGGCTCCCCGTTCTACGTCGGCGTCCGCGCCCTGTACTACCGCACCGACGTCTTCAAGGACCTCGGCCTCCAACCCCCGGAGACAATGGCCGAGTTGGCGTCCACCGCCCGGAAGATCCACAAGGCGAAGTCCGACCTCTACGGCCTCGTCGTCGGCGGCGCCTACACCTACGGCGCGATGCCCTTCGTCTGGGCCAACGGCGGTGAACTCGCCACCGCCAAGGGCGGCACGTACACCTCCGCGATCGACAGCGCCGCCGCCCAGAAGGGCATCAAGGCCTACACCTCGCTCTTCACCGGCGACAACTGTCCCGCCGCCAAGTGCGCGGTCATGGGCGGCAACGACACGATCACCGCGTTCGCGGCCGGCAAGGCGGGCATGGCGATCGGCGGCGACTTCAGCCACAGCGCGGTCGAGGCCGGCAAGGTCAAGGGCAAGTACGCGGTCGTACCGCTGCCGGGCGTCGCCTCCGGCTCGGTCGCCCCCGCGTTCGCCGGCGGCAACAACATCGGTGTCCTGAAGAGCACTTCGCACCGCACGCTCGCGGTCGACCTGATGGAACAGCTCACCTCGAAGGCGACGCAGACCTCCATGTTCGACGCGATGGGCTTCCTGCCGACGTTCACGGACGTCCGCGACGCCGCCGCCGCGAAGGTGCCGTTCGAGAAGCCGTTCGTGGAGACGCTGGCCGCCGGGACGAAGTTCGTTCCCGCGTCGCCGGGTTGGTCCGAGATCGACTCCTCGCTCGTGCTGCCGACGATGCTGCAGGAGGTCATCAGCGGGAAGAAGAGTGTGGCTGCGGCTTCGAAGGACGCGGCGAAGAAGATGAACTCCGCGTTCAGCTCCGCGGGTTGAGCGGATGCGTACGCGAACGACGTGGACCCCCTGGCTCCATCTCGCCCCCGCCCTGGTCGTCCTCGGCGGTCTGCTCGTCTACCCCATCTACCAGCTCGGCCTGATCTCGTTCTTCCAGTACACCCAGGCCCAGGTCAGTGGTGGGGAGCCGACCACCTTCAAGGGGTTCGGGAACTACGCGGAGTTGTTCTCCGACAGCCAGTTCTGGCAGGTGCTGCTGTCGACCGTGCTGTTCGCGGGGGCGTGCGTGGTCTCGACGCTCGCGGTCGGCTGCGCCCTCGCCGTGCTGCTCACCCGCGTGCGCGCCGTGCCCCGACTCGTGCTGATGCTGGCCGCGCTGGGGGCGTGGGCGACACCCGCGGTGACGGGTTCGACTGTCTGGCTGCTGCTGTTCGACCCGGACTTCGGCCCCGTGAACCGCGTCCTGGGCCTCGGTGACCACTCCTGGACGTACGGGCGCCTCAGCGCGTTCTTCCTCGTCCTGCTCGAAGTGGTGTGGTGCTCCTTCCCGTTCGTGATGGTGACGGTCTACGCCGGCATTCGCGCCGTGCCCTCCGAGGTCCTGGAGGCCGCCGCCCTGGACGGCGCCTCCCAGTGGCGCATCTGGCGGTCGATCCTCACGCCGATGCTCCGCCCGATTCTGACCGTCGTCACCATCCAGTCCGTCATCTGGGACTTCAAGGTCTTCACCCAGATCTACGTCATGACCAACGGCGGCGGCATCGCGGGCCAGAACCTGGTCCTGAACGTGTACGCCTACCAACAGGCGTTCGCGTCCTCGAAGTACAGCCTCGGCTCGGCGATCGGCGTCGTCATGCTGCTGATGCTGCTCGCCGTCACGCTGGTCTATCTGCGACTGCTGCGCAGGCAGGGGGAGGAACTGTGAGTCCGCTACGCGGTTTTGTACGGCGCCCCTGGCGGCTGGCGGCCGAGGCCTCGGCGCTGCTGATCGCGGTCGTGGTCGCGTTCCCCCTCTATTGGATGGTGCTCAGCGCCTTCAAACCGGCCGGGGAAATCGAGTCGAGCGAGCCCCGGCCGTGGACGCTCGCGCCCTCCCTGGACTCCTTCCGACGGGTCTTCGGGCAGCAGGAATTCGGCCGCTACTTCGTCAACAGCCTTGCCGTGGCGGGCACGGTGGTCATCGTCTCGGCACTGATCGCCTTTCTCGCCGCGACCGCCGTGACCCGATTCCGGTTCCGCTTCCGGACCACCCTCCTGATCATGTTCCTGGTGGCCCAGATGGTGCCCGTGGAAGCGCTGACGATCCCGCTGTTCTTCACCATGCGGGGCCTCGGTCTGCTGAACACCCTGGGGTCCCTGATCCTGCCCCAGATCGCCTTCTCGCTGCCGTTCGCGATCTGGATGCTGCGGGGGTTCGTGAAAGCCGTACCGGACGCGCTGGAGGAGGCCGCGTACATCGACGGGGCGAGCCGGACGCGATTCCTGTGGCAGATCCTTTTCCCGCTCGTCTTCCCGGGTCTGGTCGCCACGAGCGTGTTTTCTTTCATCTCGGCCTGGAACGACTTCCTCTTCGCCAAGTCCTTCATCATCAGCGACACTTCCCAGTCGACCCTGCCGATGGCCCTCCTCGTCTTCTACAAGCCGGACGATCCTGACTGGGGCGGGGTCATGGCGGCCTCCACGGTGATGACGATTCCGGTGCTGGTGTTCTTCGTACTCGTACAGCGACGTCTGGTCTCGGGGCTGGGCGGAGCGGTTAAGGATTGAAGTGACCGATGTGATTCCGCTGCCCCGGTACACCCACACCTACCGGGGGCACTTCGAACTCGGACCCGACACACGCCTGGTGGCCGGCGAGGGTGCCGGGGCGAGTGAGCGCTGGCTGCGCGGGGCGCTCGGAGCGGCCACCGGCTTTTCGCTGGCCCCGGGGGACTCGCCCGAAAACGGCATCCAGCTGTACATCCACCCCGTGGTGACCAAGGACCTCGGCCCGGAGGGCTACCGCCTGATGGTCCTGTCCCACACCGTTCACGTCGTCGGCGGCGGCCCAGCGGGGCTCTTCTGGGGCGCTCAGACGCTACGTCAACTGCTCGGCCCGGACGCCTTCCGGCGCGCCCCGCTGCCCGGCCGGGAATGGCGGTTGCCCCTGATCCACGTTCAGGACTCTCCCCGCTTCCGCTGGCGCGGCCTCATGCTCGACGTCGCCCGGCACTTCATGCCCAAGGAAGGCGTCCTGCGCTACCTGGATCTGATGGCGGCGCACAAACTCAACGTCTTCCACTTCCATCTGACGGACGACCAGGGCTGGCGCGTACAGATCAAGCGGTACCCGAAGCTGACCGAGATCGGCTCCTGGCGGGCCCGCACGAAATTCGGCCACCGTGCCTCACCCCTGTGGGACGACAAGCCCCACGGCGGCTACTACACCCAGGACGACATCCGCGAGATCGTCGCCTACGCCGCCGAGCGGCATATCACCGTGGTCCCCGAAATCGACGTACCGGGACACTCGCAGGCCGCCATCGCCGCGTATCCGGAACTCGGCAACACCGACGTCATCGACACCAACTCCCTCTCCGTCTGGGACACCTGGGGCATCAACCCGAACGTACTCGCCCCCACTGACAACACCCTGCGCTTCTACGAGGGGGTGTTCGAGGAACTCCTCGACCTGTTCCCCTCGGAGTTCATTCACGTCGGCGGCGACGAATGCCCCAAGGACCAGTGGAGGCAGTCGCCCACCGCGCAGGCGCGCATCAAGGAACTCGGGCTCGCGGACGAGGACGAGTTGCAGGCGTGGTTCATCGGGCACTTCGACAAGTGGCTCTCCGCGCGCGGGAGAAGGCTCGTCGGCTGGGACGAGATCCTGGAGGGCGGTCTCGCGGACGGGGCCGTCGTGTCGTCCTGGCGCGGCTACGAGGGCGGGATCACCGCCGCCCGCGCGGGCCACGACGTCGTCATGTGCCCTGAACAGCACGTGTACTTGGACTGGCGGCAGGACGCCGGCGAGGACGAGCCGGTGCCGATCGCCCATGTGCGCACCCTGGAGGACGTCTACCGATTCGAGCCCGTTCCCTCGCAGCTCACCGAGACCGAGGCACGTCATGTGCTGGGCGCTCAGGCCAACGTGTGGACCGAGGTGATGGAGGATCACGCGCGCGTGGACTACCAGACGTTCCCCAGGCTGGCCGCGTTCGCCGAGGTCGCCTGGAGCGCCCTTCCGGCGCCCCCGGAACGGGACTTCGCCGACTTCGAGCGCCGGATGACCGCCCACTATCCGCGACTCGACGCCCTGGGTGTCGCCTACCGCCCGCCCACCGGACCCCTGCCGTGGCAGCGCCGCCCCGGAGTGCTCGGACGCCCCAAGGACGGCCCGCCTCCGAACGCCTAGAACGCGGAAGGGAAAAAGCCCCCAGGAGTCACCGATGAGTAGCAATTCCAGCGTACCGGTGATGCCGTAACAAAACGGACCATCTCGCTGATGAGGTGGGCGAATGCCTCCTAGCGGACCCCCGCGTTCGGGTCTTGCGAAGATGTGCCAGAGTTGCCACGTCCGCCCTGTCAGCACGTACCGTACGGCAGCAACAGGTGGGACCAGGTGGGGCAGCGGGAAGGGGCAGCCGGTTTGACCACGCACGCACCGCAGGCGGGGCAGTCCGTCACGCTGCCCACAACGCTGGACGAGGCCGTGGCGGCGCTCACGGCCCTGCCCACGGCCGTTCCCGTGGCCGGCGGCACCGACCTCATGGCGGCCGTCAACTCTGGCCAGCTGAGGCCCAGCGCACTGGTCGGTCTCGGGCGGATCAGCGAGATCCGCGGCTGGCAGTACCAGGACGGCCACGCGCTCCTCGGCGCGGGCCTCACGCACGCCCGCATGGGCCGCCCCGACTTCGCCGCCCTCATCCCGGCGCTCGCGGCCTCCGCGCGCGCCGCGGGCCCGCCGCAGATCCGCAACGCGGGCACCCTGGGCGGCAACATCGCCTCGGCCGCGCCCACCGGGGACGCGCTGCCCGTACTGGCCGCCCTGGAGGCGACGCTGATCATCGCGGGCCCGGGCGGAGCCCGCCGGGAGATCCCGGTGTCGCACCTCCTGGCCGGCGTCGAGATGCTGCGCGGCGGCGAACTCATCGGCTTCGTGCGCGTGCCCCTGCTGCATGCCCCGCAGGTCTTCCTGAAGGCGACCGGCCGGACCGGACCCGGGCGCTCGGTCGCGTCCGTCGCGGTCGTCCTCGACCCCGCCAGGCGCGGTGTCAGGTGCGCCGTCGGCGCCATAGCGCCGATGCCGCTCAGACCCCTGGACGCCGAGCAGTGGGTCGCCCAGCTGATCGACTGGGACAACGGCCGCGCGATCGTCCCCGAGGCGCTGACCGCCTTCGGGGAGTACGTCGCCGCGGCCTGCATCCCCGACCCGGCCCCGGCCGAGGACGGCTCCGTGGAACAGCTTCCGCCCGCGGTACTGCACCTGCGGCGCACCGTCGCCGCACTTGCCCGACGAGCACTCGGGAGGGCGCTGTCGTGACCGACGACCAGCACGGAGAGGGCACCCCCCAGGGCGGCGGACGCTGGGACCCGCTGCCCCAGGGCGACTACGACGACGGCGCCACGGCCTTCGTGAAACTCCCCGAAGGGGGCATCGACGCCCTGCTCGCCGCCCCGGGCCACGGCTATGTGCCGCCGCCCATAGCGGCCGGCCCCGCCCCGGACGCCGACCCTTCGGGCACCGGCTCCTGGGCCGTGCCCGCAGAGGGCGTCCAGTGGCCCGACCCGAACGCCGTACCGCAGCAGGGGACGGCCGGGGGCGACCAGTTCGCCTACCACCCCGGGGCCACCGGCCAGTGGACCTTCCAGGACACCAACGTCCCGGACGCGGGCGCCGCGCCCGGTCACGACGTGACCGGGGAGTGGTCGATCCCCGTCGCCGGGGGTGATCTCCCGGACGAATCGGGCGAGTTCACCACCTCCGCCCTGGTCGAGCAGTGGGGTGGCACCCCGCCCGCCACCCTGCCCGGCGGCGCGCCCGCGCCCTGGGCGACGGACGGCGCGGGCCAGAACTGGGCACAGCAGGCGTCCGGCACGGGCGTCACGGAGCGGCCCGGACAGCCCGACGCGCACCCGGCCGAGCACACCGACGGCCGCGGTGCGGCCTACCCGGCGACGGGCACCGACGGGCGGGGCACGGCATACCCCGCGAGCGGCACCGACGGCCGGGGCACGGCACACCCGGCGACGGACACCGACGGCCGCGGTGTGGCACACCCGGCCGACGAGGTGTCGGAGCGGGCGGCCCCCCGACCGTCCGCCGACGCGACCCGCCGGCCGTACGGGGAACCCCAGGGCAACGACCCGTACGCGCACGCCCGCACCGAGGCCGCCACCGACCCCTACGGGGACGCGCGCGGCGACCGCCACGACGACGCCTCAACCGAACGTGCCGCGGCCGACCCGCAGTCGGCCGACGAGAACGGCACGGCGGACGGCGATGCCGAAGGGGCCGAGGGGGCCGCTGAGAGGCCCGCTGAGCCGTCCGCGGCGGCCGACGCGTCCGACGGTGCCGAAACCGCCCCGGAGGCCGCTGAGGCGCCCGTGACGGCCGCGGACGCCGACGCGCCGGACGAGACAGCCGAGTCCGGCCCGAAGCTCCCCGGCGACGAACACCCGCTCGCCTCCTACGTGTTGCGCGTCAACGGCGCCGACCGGCCCGTCACCGACGCCTGGATCGGCGAGTCACTGCTCTACGTGCTGCGCGAACGCCTCGGCCTCGCGGGCGCCAAGGACGGCTGCTCCCAGGGCGAGTGCGGGGCCTGCAACGTCCAGGTCGACGGACGGCTCGTCGCCTCCTGCCTGGTGCCCGCCGTCACCGCCGCCGGCTCCGAGGTCCGTACGGTCGAGGGTCTCGCCGTCGAGGGGCAGCCCTCCGACGTGCAGCGGGCGCTCGCCAAGTGCGGTGCCGTGCAGTGCGGCTTCTGCGTGCCCGGCATGGCGATGACCGTGCACGATCTCCTGGAGGGCAACCCCGCGCCCACCGAACTGGAGGCGCGCCAGGCCCTGTGCGGCAACCTGTGCCGCTGCTCCGGCTACCGGGGCGTCCTGGACGCCGTGCAGGAAGTCGTCGCCGAACGCGAGGCGCACGCCGCTGCCGCCGAACCTGAGTCGGACGGCGACGAGGCGCGTATTCCCCATCAGGCGGGTCCCGGGGGCGGTGGGGTCCACCAGTCGGCGTTCGAGTCCCCGCGCACGCAGGACCAGGTGTACGGCCAGGACGGAGGTCAGGCGTGAGCAACGAAGCCGCCACCGCGACCACGGAGGCCGCGCCCGCCCCGGAGCATCCGGGCCACGGTCTGGGCGCCTCGCTCCCGGCCGCCGACGCCCGCGCCAAGACCGAGGGCACCTTCCCGTACGCGGCCGACCTGTGGGCCGAGGGCCTCCTGTGGGCGGCCGTCCTGCGCTCACCGCACCCGCACGCGCGGATCGTGTCCGTCGACACGTCCCACGCGCGCGACATGCCCGGCGTACGGGCCGTCATCACCCACGAGGACGTGCCCGGCAGGGACCGCTACGGCCGGGGCACCGCCGACCGCCCGGTGTTCGCCTCCGAAGTGGTGCGCCACCACGGGGAGCCCATCGCCGCCGTCGCCGCCGATCACCCGGACACCGCGCGGATGGCCGCCGCCGCCATCATGGTCGAGTACGAGGTACTCGACCCGGTGACCGACCCCGAGCAGGCTTTCGAGGCCGAACCGCTGCACCCCGACGGCAACCTGATCCGGCACATCCCGTTGCGCCACGGCGACCCGGACGCGGCCGGCGACATCGTCGTCGAGGGCCTGTACCGCATCGGCCGCCAGGACCCCGCCCCCATCGGCGCCGAGGCCGGCCTCGCCGTGCCCCGCCCGGACGGCGGCGTCGAGCTGTACATCGCCTCCACGGACCCGCACACCGACCGCGACACGGCCGCCGCCTGCTACGGCCTGGAGCCCGACCGCGTGAAGGTCGTCGTCACCGGCGTCCCCGGGGCCACCGCCGACCGCGAGGACCAGGGCTTCCAGCTCCCGCTCGGGCTGCTCGCGTTGAAGACCGGCTGCCCGGTCAAACTCACCGCCACGCGCGAGGAGTCCTTCCTCGGCCACACCCACCGCCACCCCACGCTCCTGCGCTACCGCCACCACGCCGACGAGGACGGCCGCCTGGTGAAGGTCGAGGCCCAGGTACTCCTGGACGCGGGCGCGTACGCCGACACCTCCTCGGAAGCCCTGGCCGCCGCCGTCTCCTTCGCCTGCGGCCCCTACGTCGTCCCGAACGCCTTCATCGAGGGCTGGGCCGTCCGCACCAACAACCCGCCCTCCGGGCATGTGCGCGGCGAGGGCGCCATGCAGGTCTGTGCCGCCTACGAGGCGCAGATGGACAAGCTCGCCAAGAAGCTCGCCATGGACCCGGCCGAACTGCGCCTGCGCAACGCCATGGCGACCGGGGACGTCCTCCCCACCGGCCAGACGGTGACCTGCCCGGCACCGGTCGCCGAACTCCTCCAGGCCGTACGGGACTTCCCGCTGCCGCAGCTCCCGAAGGACACCCCCGAGGACGAGTGGCTGCTGCCCGGCGGCCCCGAGGGCGCGGGCGAACCTGGTGCGGTGCGCCGGGGCGTCGGCTACGGCCTCGGCATGGTCCACATGCTCGGCGCGGAGGGCGCCGACGAGGTCTCCACGGCCACGGTGAAGGTCCACGACGGCATCGCGACCGTCCTGTGCGCGGCCGTCGAGACCGGCCAGGGCTTCACCACCCTCGCCCGCCAGATCGTCCAGGAGACCCTGGGCATCGACGAGGTCCACGTCGCCCCCGTGGACACCGATCAGCCTCCCGCCGGCCCCGGCTGCCGCGGCCGGCACACCTGGGTCTCGGGCGGCGCCGTCGAGCGCGCCGCGAAAATGGTCCGCACCCAGCTCCTGCAGCCCCTGGCGCACAAGTTCGGCATGTCCACCGAACTCCTCCAGATCACCGACGGCAAGATCACGTCGTACGACGGCGTCCTCTCGACGACCGTCACGGAGGCCCTGGACGGCAAGGAACTGTGGGCCACGGCCCAGTGCCGCCCCCACCCGACCGAACCCCTGGACGACGCCGGTCAGGGCGACGCCTTCGTAGGCCTCGCGTTCTGCGCGATCCGCGCGGTGGTCGACGTCGACATCGAACTCGGCTCCGTTCGGGTCGTCGAACTCGCCCTCGCCCAGGACGTCGGCCGCATCCTGAACCCGACCCAGCTGGTCGCCCGTATCGAGGGCGGTGTGACTCAGGGCGTAGGCATCGCGTTGACGGAAAACCTGCGTACCGCGCGCGGGTTGATCCGCCACCCCGACCTCACCGGCTACGCCCTGCCCACAGCCCTGGACGCCCCCGACATCAAAATCGTGAAGCTCGTCGAGGAACGTGACGTGGTCGCCCCCTTCGGCGCGAAGGCGGTCAGCGCGGTACCGGTGGTCACGTCCCCGGCGGCGATCGCCTCCGCCGTACGCGCCGCGACCGGCCGCCCCGTGAACCGCCTGCCGATCCGCCCGCAGGCGGCGGTCGTGACGAACGGGCAGTAGGCGGCGTCGGAGAGCATGTGCATGAGAGCGTCGTCCTCATCACCGGCCTAGCGGTTGCCGGGGGCGGCGCACGTCCGGGGGCAGTGTGTTCCGGCGGACGATCATGTCGGGCCGCGAGGAGCCGGGTCCACGGCGGTCGTCCAGGACGTGGTGCTGGACGTGGAGTTGACGGCGTACGTCGACCTGATCCGAACCCGCCGCTGCACGTGATCGTCGAGGGACGGGAACGTTCACGGGTGGTCTGAGCGTCTGAAATGGGTGGGGACGTTTAAGGATGTTCCACGCCCTGTGAGGTGTTTTCGCTGGTCAGAGCCATTGTCAGTGGTGCCGCGTAGTGTTCTGGGCAGTGGGGACGACAGCGGAACACCGGTGCCGCACGGGGAAGATTCACGCACGGGGGAACAATGCACGGGGGAACAATGAGCAGGACCGACGCCGGTTCTACGGCGACCGCGATCACCTTGACCGAGGACGACCTCGATCCGTACATCACGCACGCGTCCACGCGCCGCTGGCTCACGGGCCCCGGACTGCCGGGTGACAGCGCCCTGTTGACGTTCGAGGAGCTGCGCAGGGAGGGCCTGCGGACGGTCGCGGACTCGCTGGGCGATCCCGACCCGCTGGCGGAGGAGCTGCGGGACCAGTTGGTGATAGGCGCGCTCTGGGGACCCGACGGCGGCGAGGCGGAGTCGATCCTGCTGGACGGTGAGACGGGCGAGATCGCCACGACGTACTTCCTCCACGACCGCCCGGACCTGATGGAGGCCGGCCCGCTGGCCCCGTCGGTCGAAACGCTGGCCCGCTTCACCACGACCACCGACGAACTGACCTCCCTGCGCGGCCAGTTCGCCTCCTACGAGGGCCGTCACGGCGCCCAGACGGCGGTGGAGGCGTCACGCCACCTGCTCTCGATCTTCGAGTCGCAGACGGACGGCGAGGTGCCCCCGTTCTGGAAGGCGGCGGCCCTCATCCGCCCGCTGGCCCTGGTCGCGGGCCCCGGCACGACATCGGGGCTGACCCTCGACATCCCGGCCCGCCTGCTGGACCAGGAGTTCGGCCAGGGCACGGTGGCCCGCTTCGAGGAGGTCGACTTCCCCGCCACGCTCACCCACGAGCCGACCCGCCGCTTCCTGCGCGAGACGGGCCTGCCCGAGGACGCGCTCCTCTTCCAGTTGGACACGGACGTCCCGCTCCCGACCCTGGCCGAGTTCTACGAGGACGAGCCCGCCGACGAACTCCCCGTCCGTGCCGACGAGTTGATCCGTCTCGGCTATCTCGTCGAGGACAACAGCCTGGTGGTGGACGGCGCCACGGGCGAGATCCTGACCTGGAGCGAGCCGGAAGCGACGCTGGCTCCCCTGAACACGGACGTCTCCACTCTCGCCTTCACCCTCTGGCTGCTGCACCGCGAGAGGGCGATCGACGCGGACCTCTCGGGCGAACTGACGGCAGAGGCATACGACCAGTTGGCCACGACGATGCTCCAGACCCTGTCGACGGTGGACCCGACGGGCCGACAGGCCGGAGCGGCCGGCCGACGCCACCCGCACTACTGGACGGAGGCGTTCCAGGACGAGGCGGGCGGGGTGCTCTGAAGCGACGCGGACGCGGATGCGGGCTGCTGCGGAATTCGTTCGCGCCGATGCGAGGTGAGTGGCTACCTTCCGCCTGACCGCAACGCGGCGAGGGGGAACGGGACATGGACACCGACCACACACGGACCGACCGACTGGGCGTGCTGCTGGAGCAGTTCGACAAGGCCCGGGAGATGGCCGAGGTCCGGCTGACGGGACTCGGCGACGAGGAGTACCTCTGGGAGCCGGCACCCGACTGCTGGTCCCTCCGCCGCAGGAACGAGGCGGTGACACCGAGGGCGTTCGGACCGGGCGAGTGGGTCCTCGACCTGGGCGCGCCGGACATCCCGGCGAGCGAGTACGCCGAGGTCGCCCGCCAGGCCGCCGACGGCATGACCGTCGACAAGATCGCCGAGGACTGGAGCGTGAGCGTCGAACGGGTCGAGCAGGTCCTCGCCCACACCGGCGAGCCGGAACCGGACTCGACACCGATCACGACGATCGCGTGGCGCCTGGGCCACCTGCACTTCCAGTTCGCGGGCGCCTGGGAGTGGACGTTCGGCGAGCGACGCCTGGACCCCAAGCAGATGGTCGACTTCAGCCCCTCGGCGGCCCTGACCCTGGAACAGTTCTGGCCGGTGATCGACCGCTGGCGGGCAGCCGTAGCCACCGTGACGGAAGAGGAACTCGACACTGTCGGCTTCTCGCAATACCCGTACGGCTCCGACCCCGACGACCCGTACATCGCCGTCGTGGCGGGAGCCAACCTGGAGTTCATCCACCACATGGCGGAGATCGCACTGCTGCGGGATCTGTGGCGGGCGAGGCCGTGATGTGAGTCAGCTACCGGGCTGAGCGTTCCAAGCGCGCTGGAGAGCCGCCTGCACACCCTCCCCGAGAACCGCGTGCGATGTCATCTCGCCCGGCAGAGTGGGCAGTTCGGCCCAATGGGTCACGCTCTCGGCACTGTCCAGCCCGTAGGGCAGCCGGACGACTCCGTCGGAGTCGACGAAGCAGTCGCGGTGCTCCGCCCCGTCCGCACCGAAGTGCAGAGAGGTGAAGTACATCGGCCGCACCAGCCAGAATTCCTCACCCAGTGCGGCATCGGCCTCGGCGCCGCTGTCCGCCGGATATCGCCCGGTGATCGCGGCCGCCACGGGGGTGCCGCTTGAGGGCAGCGCGTCCCGCGCGTCGACCCATGTCACCCGCGTGCTCAGGCTCGTCATCTCCATGCGGGGCAAGACGACTTGGCGCCTGGGAAGGTTGCCTGAGCCACCGTGGCGACAGGCAGGCATACAGACATTGCAGGCCGTGGCAGGAACCGAGCCCGCGCAACCGCTCCCGTCGCATACTTCCGAGGGGGCGAATAGGCTGGCCGTGGGGGGTCGACATGGTTCGATCCGAGGAGCCTCCCATGAGGAAGAACAGATACGGCGCCTGGCGCGCGACGGGAGTCGTCACCGCACTCGTCACGGCCGCCGCGATCGCGTCCGTCGCCCCGGCTCAGGCTCGGTCCACCACTCAACTGTCCGCGTGGGTCAGCGACGGCTGGGGCGGCGGAACCATCACCAGCCAGCCCGCCGGGATCAACTGTCACCAGTCGGCGTGGGACCCGTACGCGACGAGTGATCCGCAGCCGAACCCGACCGGCACCTGCACCGCGAGCTTCCAGGTCGGAACGACGGTGAGTTTCACCGCCACACCTGACCCGGGGTCCTACATCAACGACGGCCCCACACCGAATCCCGTGACCGTACGAACCGGCTACAACTCCACGTGGGTGATGTTCTGCCCGACCGACGGCCTCTGCTCCGCGGGTTAGCCGCCACGCCGCGCAAGAAGGGCGGCACCCCAGGTGGAGTACCGCCCATTCGCTTTGCCTGGTCAGGCACTTGAGGCCGTGGCGGGAATCGAACCCGCGTAACTCGCTTTGCAGGCGAGTCCCTGAACCACTCGGGCACACGGCCGTGTTTGGTGAGTTGACCGTAGGGCCGGGTGATGGGCCGGGACAAGAGGGTCGGCGGGCGTGCAACGGGACTGCCATACGCCGTTCATGAACGGGGGGAGCGGCAACCCCCGGTCGACCCCGGTCGTACGACCAAGGTCCCAGACGCCGACCGTCCTTCGACAGGGGTCAAGCGGGAGGATGAGCCTTACGCTGGCCCGCATGACCGTCCTCGAACCGCGTGACGCCGATGTCACGGATGCTGCTCCTGACCTGGTCGACGAGTGTCGGGGCGGGGTGCTCGGGCGGTCGTATCGGGCGCTCAGTGTCGGGATCGTGTCCGTCGTGCTGTTGATCGCCTTCGAGGCGACCGCCGTGGGGACGGCCATGCCCGTTGCGGCTCGGGAGCTGGACGGGGTGGCGCTGTACGCGTTCGCCTTCTCCGGGTACTTCACCACCAGCTTGTTCGGAATGGTGTTCGCCGGGCAGTGGTCGGACCGGCGCGGGCCGCTCGGGGCGTTGACCACCGGGATCGGGGCGTTTGCGGCCGGACTGCTGGTCGCGGGGACCGCCCAGGTCATGTGGGTGTTCATCCTGGGGCGCGCCGTGCAGGGGCTGGGCGGTGGGCTGGTCATCGTCGCTCTGTACGTGGTGATCGGGCGGGCCTATCCGGAGCGGTTGCGGCCCGGCATCGTGGCCGCGTTCGCCGCGAGTTGGGTGGTGCCGTCCGTCGTCGGGCCGCTCGCCGCCGGCGCGGTGACCGAACACCTCGGCTGGCGTTGGGTGTTCGTCGGGATTCCGGTGCTTGTCGTCTTTCCGCTCGCGCTTGCTCTGCCGCAGATACGGCGACGGGCTGCCGGGCCCGTGTCCGAGCGGGGTCCGCAGCCGCCCGGCTCCTTCGACCGGCGTCGTATTCGGCTCGCTCTCGGGATCTCGCTCGGTGCCGGGCTCTTTCAGTACGCCGCTCAGGATCTGCGGTGGTTCTCGCTCGTCCCGGCCGCTGCGGGCGTCGCGCTGCTCGTGCCGGCCGTGCTCGGACTGTTGCCGCGCGGTACGTACCGGGCGGCGCGGGGGCTGCCCTCGGTCGTGCTGTTGCGCGGGCTGGGGGCCGGGACGTTCATCTCGGCCGAGTCCTTCGTGCCGTTGATGCTGGTGACCCAGCGGGGGCTGTCGCCGACCTTGGCCGGGTTCTCGCTCGCGGCGGGCGGCGGGACGTGGGCGCTCGGGTCGTGGGTGCAGGCGCGGGCGCGGGTCGAGCCGTACCGGGTGCGGCTGATGACGTTCGGGATGGTGCTGGTGGCCGGTGCCATCGCTGCGGCTCCGAGCGTCCTCATCCATACGGTTCCCGTGTGGATCGTTGCCGTGGCGTGGGGGTTCGGTTGTTTCGGGATGGGGCTGGTGATGTCCTCCACCAGCGTGCTGCTGCTCCAGCTCTCCGCGCCGGAGGAGGCGGGCTCCAACTCGGCCGCGCTGCAGATCTCCGACGGGCTGTCCAATGTCGTGCTGTTGTCGATCGGGGGCGCGGCCTTCGGCGCCTTGGGCGGCGGCACGGTCACGCATGTGGTCGGCTCGGCGGGTACGAGCACCTCGCATCCGGCCGCCTTCGCCGCCGTGTTCCTGCCGATGGCGGGGGTGGCGTTGGTGGGGGCGTGGGTGACCACGCGGGTCCGGGCGAGCGGGCGTCAAGGAGCGGTGAGCAGCCAGCCGTAGCGCGGAACTCCGGCGATGCGCAGAGCAGATGCGAGGGGAATTCCGGGGATGGGCAGAGCGGAACTGCGGCGATGCGCAGCGTGGAACTCCAGCGACATTCCGTCGTCCGCCGGTGATCGCTGCCCCTCCCCTTCCCCCCATGCACCAGCTCCCCCTCGCCCACCCCCTCCGCCTCGACCTTGCCCCCGACCTCCGGCACGCCCTCGACGACCTCGCCGACGCCACCGGCCGGCTGCCGGAGGACCTCGTGCGGGAAGCCGTAGGCAGATATCTGGACGACGAGGGTGCGCTCGTGCGGGCGGTGGCCGAGCGGCTCGCCGCGGATCACGCGGACCTGTTGAGGAGGCTCGGGGAATGACGTACGTCTCCAGTCGTCGGCAGCTCACGGTCGGTGAAGTGACCGCCGTCGCCCGGGTCGCCTTCGGCGGGCGGGCGCCCGAGGTGCGCGAGCCCGGGTTGCTCGCCTCGGCGGTGCATCGGCCGCGGGCTCGGATGTTCGGTACGGCGGCCTGTACGGGCCTGTACGGTCCTGTACGAACAGGCGCCGCCCTCCTCCACGCCCTCGCCACGAGCCACGCCCTCGCCACGAGCCACCCCCTCGTCGACGGCAACAAGCGCACCGCTTGGCTCGCCACCGCGACCTTCCTCGCTCTGAACGGCGTCGATCTCGCCGGGGGGACCAGGACATCGCCTACGACCTGGTCATCGACGTGGCTTCGGGAACGGAGGGGGACATCGGGGCGATCGCGGAGCGACTGACGGCGTTGGGACCTCACCCCCACCACGTGTGTCCTCACCCCCACCACGTGTGTCCTCACTCCGGTCACCTGTCCTCACTCCCGTCGGCTGTGACCTCAGTCCCATCCCCACCCGCCCCGGCGTCGTCCGCACGTTGACACCGCCACCCCGCCGGTAGGGTGGCCCGGTTGTCATACGTAGCCGAGCCGCCCTACCAACCAAACGGAGACCGTGACTACCACCGCCGCCTCCTCCGCCAACACCCACCACCTCTCCCCGGCCTTCCCCGGCCGCGCCCCCTGGGGCACCGCCAGCAAGCTGCGCGCCTGGCAGCAGGGGGCGATGGAGAGGTATGTCCAGGAGCAGCCGCGGGACTTTCTCGCGGTCGCGACCCCGGGCGCCGGCAAGACGACCTTCGCGCTCACCCTCGCCTCCTGGCTGCTGCACCACCATGTCGTGCAGCAGGTGACCGTGGTCGCGCCGACCGAGCACCTGAAGAAGCAGTGGGCGGAGGCCGCCGCGCGGATAGGGATCAAGCTCGACCCGGAGTACAGCGCCGGGCCGCTCGGCAAGGACTACGACGGGGTCGCCGTCACGTACGCCGGCGTCGGGGTGCGGCCCATGCTGCACCGGAATCGGGTGGAGCAGCGCAAGACCCTCGTCATCCTCGACGAGATCCACCACGCCGGTGACTCCAAGTCCTGGGGCGAGGCCTGCCTCGAAGCCTTCGAGCCCGCCACCCGGCGGCTCGCGCTGACCGGTACGCCGTTCCGGTCCGACACCAATCCCATTCCCTTCGTGACGTACGAGGAAGGGAACGACGGGATCCGGCGGTCCTCCGCCGACTACACCTACGGCTACGGCAACGCGCTCGCCGACCATGTCGTCCGGCCGGTCATCTTCCTCTCCTACAGCGGCAACATGCGCTGGCGGACCAAGGCCGGCGACGAGATCGCCGCGCGGCTCGGCGAGCCCATGACCAAGGACGCGATCAGTCAGGCCTGGCGTACGGCGCTGGATCCGCGCGGCGAGTGGATGCCGAGCGTGCTGCGCGCCGCCGACCAGCGGCTGACCGAGGTCAGGAAGGGCATCCCGGACGCAGGCGCGCTCGTCATCGCTTCCGACCAGGACTCCGCGCGCGCCTACGCCAAGCTGATCCGCGAGATCACCGGCTCCAAGGCGACCGTCGTACTGTCGGACGACACCGGTGCCTCCAAGCGCATCGACGACTTCGCGGCGAGCAACGACCGGTGGATGGTCGCGGTGCGGATGGTGTCCGAGGGCGTCGACGTGCCACGGCTCGCCGTCGGGGTGTACGCCACCACCATCTCCACCCCCCTCTTCTTCGCCCAGGCCGTCGGGCGTTTCGTGCGGTCCCGGCGGCGCGGCGAGACCGCCTCCGTCTTCCTGCCGACCGTCCCCGACCTCCTCACCTTCGCCAACGAGATGGAGGTCGAGCGCGACCACGCCCTCGACAAGCCCAAGAAGGAGGGCGAGGAGGACCCGTACGCCGAGTCCGAGAAGGAGATGGACGAGGCGAACAAGGAGCAGGACGAGGACACCGGTGAGCAGGAGCAGTTCGCCTTCGAGGCGCTGGAGTCCGAGGCCGTCTTCGACCGGGTGCTCTACGACGGTGCCGAGTTCGGTATGCAGGCGCACCCGGGGAGCGAGGAGGAGCAGGACTACCTCGGTATCCCCGGGCTCCTCGAACCCGACCAGGTGCAGATGCTGCTGCAGAAGCGGCAGGCCCGGCAGATCGCGCACAGTCGCAAGAAGCCAGACGACCAGGCCGACCTGCTCGAACTGCCCGCCGAGCGGCGGCCGGTCGTCTCGCACAAGGAGATGATGGAGCTGCGGAAGCAGCTCAACACCATGGTCTCCGCGTACGTCCACCAGACCGGCAAACCGCACGGCGTCATCCACACCGAGCTGCGCCGCACCTGCGGCGGCCCGCCGAGCGCCGAGGCCACGGCGGGGCAGCTGCGCCAGCGCATCGCCAAGGTGCAGGAGTGGGCAACGCGCATGCGCTGACCCACCCCGCCGACCCCGGACATCTGTACGGAAGTTGTGCATGGGCGATCCACAGGTCAGGACATATCGGAGTGAAGCGAACCGGTCCGTACCAGTCGGTGCCCGGATTCTGGACGGAGACTTCCGCTCAGCGAACCGGCTTCGCTAGTGTCCCGCTACGCACACGCCCCGTGGCAGCGCCGCCGCGGAGCGCAGCCGTGAAGCGACTGGGCCCGGACACGCCGGGCCGCCTCGCCGATCGGCGGCCTCTGAAGCGCGTCACTGACGGGACTCGGTGACGCATCCGCCGCGAGGGGGCCGCCGACCTCACCACCTAAGGAGTGGGCGTCGTGACCGCGGAGACCTCCCAGACGCTCGACCGGGGACTGCGCGTCCTCAAACTGCTGGCCGATACGGACCACGGGCTGACCGTCACCGAACTGTCCAACAAACTGGGCGTCAACCGGACCGTCGTGTACCGGTTGCTGGCCACCCTCGAACAGCACGCTCTCGTACGACGTGATCTGGGCGGCCGGGCCCGGGTCGGGCTCGGGGTGCTGCGGCTCGGCCGCCAGGTGCACCCCCTCGTACGGGAGGCGGCGCTGCCCGCGCTGCGGTCGCTGGCCGAGGACATAGGGGCGACCGCTCATCTCACCCTGGTCGACGGGGCGGACGCCCTCGCCGTCGCCGTGGTCGAGCCGACCTGGACCGACTACCACGTGGCCTACCGGGCCGGATTTCGTCACCCCCTGGACCGGGGCGCCGCGGGCCGGGCGATTCTCGCCGCCCGGCACCAGGGCGCGGACGAGCCCGGATACACCTTGACGCACGGGGAGTTGGAGGCGGGCGCGAGCGGCGCCGCGGCTCCGCTGCTCGGGGTCACCGGGGTCGAGGGCAGCGTCGGCGTGGTGATGCTGGCCGACGCGGTGCCCGAGCGGGTGGGCCCGAGGGTCGTCGACGCGGCACGCGAGGTCGCCGAAGCCCTGCGGTGAGGCGTTCATGGCGATCGGATGACCGGCGCACGGCCGAAAGTGACCGTCGCGTTAGATTGATCCCGTGCTCCTCTCTCGCCTCACGCGCCCCTGGGCCGTAGCCGTCTGTGCCCTGCCCGTCGTGGCGCTGCTCGCCACGGCGGCCTTCGCGCCGCTGCCGTTCTCGCTGGCGCAGCCCGGTCTGACCGCGAACGTGCTCGGCGAGAACAAGGGCACCCCGGTGATCACGATCTCCGGGGCGCCGGTGCGCACGACGAGCGGCCAGTTGCGCATGACGACGATCGAGGCGACCGGCCCCGATCAACATGTCTCGTTGAGCGATGTGATCGACAGCTGGTTCCGCACCGATCGGGCGGTCATGCCCCATGACTCGGTCTACCCGAGCGGCAACAGCGTCAAGGAGATCGAGCAGCACAACACGGAGCAGATGCAGGAGTCGCAGGACGACGCGACCACGGCCGCGCTCGACTACCTGAACCTCAGCGACAAGAAGGTGAAGGTCACGCTCAGGCTCGCGGACGTGGGCGGCCCCAGCGCGGGTCTGCTGTTCACCCTGGGGATCATCGACAAGCTGAACGGCGACGGCAACGGTGGCGATCTCACGGGCGGTCGCACCATCGCCGGTACGGGGACGATCGGCACCGACGGCACGGTCGGCGCGGTCGGGGGAGTGGCCCTCAAGACCCAGGCCGCGCGCCGCGACGGGGCGACGGTGTTCCTGGTGCCGAAGGCCGAGTGCTCGGACGCCAAGTCCGAACTGCCCAAGGGGCTGCGGCTGGTCGCGGTGACCTCGCTGAAGGGCGCGGTGAGCGCGCTGGAGGCGCTGGAGTCGGGTAAGGGATCCGTACCGGGCTGCTAGGGCCTGTCCCGGTTCTAGGCCACGGCCGGCTTCGGGCCGTTCGGCGCGGCGGCCAGCCGCAGACCCAGTTCTACGAGGGTCCAGCCGACGCGGGTACGGAGCTCCTGCCGGGGCGCCCTGGCCTCGGCGGCGAGGCGGTGGGCCTCGGCCTGGGCCTGGAGGTCGGCGGTGCGGGAGTGGTGCAGCGCGAGGTGGGTCTCGGGATGCATGGGGCGTTGCCTCTCTGGGGTCGGTCGGACCGTCGGTCCGTCAGTCCGTGGCGATCGGGAAGGTGTGCGTGTGAACGCGGACGCGCTCGGCGTCCGGGGCGTCCGCCATCTCGGGCAGGTCGCGGTAGCTCTCGACGAGGGCGTGCATCTTCTCGATGAGTTCGTTGGCGAGTCGGGGCGTGAGCCGGAGCGTCATGTCGCTCATGTCGTTGCCCTCCACCCAGTCCTCTGACCAGGTGTGCCGGTTGCCGAGCCAGGTGGTCAGCTCCTGGGCGTGCTTCGTGGCCACCTCGTACATGATCATTTCGAGGGCGCCTCGGACGGCGGGGTTGGCGTCCTTGAACAGGGCGTCGTCGAACATCGTCCCGTCGTACGCCGCCCGCCACCACCGCTCCCGCCCCTTGCCGTGCTCCGGGGCGTCCTCGACGAAGCCGTGCGCCGCGAGCTGGCGCAGGTGGTAACTGGTCGCTCCGCTCGACTCGCCCAGTCTTTCGGCGAGTTGGGACGCGGTGGCGGGACCGTTGAAGCGCAGCGAGTCGAGCAGTTGCATGCGCAGGGGGTGGGCCAGCCCGCGAAGTGAGCGGGCGTCGAGATGGTGGATCCGGCGTTCTTTGGACTCTGGCTCCGGCATGCGTCCAAAGATAGCGTTGCAAAGAGTCCTTTGCAACGCCTTTTTTGCATCCACTTCTTTGCAACTCGCCGCCCACGGGCCCTACTTGACCAACCCCTCCGCCTTCATCCAGTCCAGCGCCACCTGATGCGGGTCCTCCCCGTCGACATCCACCTTGGCGTTCAGCGTCCGCGCCACCGTGTTGTTCAGCTTCTCCGTGACCGGGGCGAGCACTTCGGCGATCGCCGGCCACTTCTTCAGGGCCTTGGTGTTGATCTCGGGCGCTGCGTTGTAGTTGGGGAAGAACTTCTTGTCGTCGGCCATCACCGCGAGGTTCATCGACTTGATGCGGCCGTCGGTGGTGAAGACCTCGCCGTAGGTACAACTCCCCTTCTTCACCTGGGTGTAGATGATCCCGGTGTCCATCTGCGTGATGTTCTTCGCCGCGATGTCCATGCCGTACGCCTTCTCCATGCCGGGCAGTCCGTCCGCGCGGTTGGCGAACTCGCTCTCCACGCACACGGTCACCGCGCCCGGGTTTCTCTTGGCCAGCGCGACCACGTCCGAGAGCGTCCTCGTGCCGTACTTCTTGAAGTTGGCCTGGTTCATGGCCAGTGCGTAGGTGTTGTTGATGGCGGAGGGAGGCAGCCAGGTCAGGCCGTTCTTCAGGTCCGCGTCCCGTACCGCCTGCCACTGTTTCATCGGGTCGGTGATCGGCTCGCTGTTGCCGAGGTAGGTGATCCACGCGGTGCCGGTGTACTCGTACATCCCGTCCGCGTCACCGGACTTGACGGCCTCGCGGGCGCCGATCGACCCCTGGATGCCGGTGCGGTCGAGGACGTCCGCGCCGGCCGCCTGGAAGGCGATGCCCATCATCGCGCCGAGGATGAGCTGCTCGGTGAACTCCTTCGAGGTGACGGTGAGATGGGCGCCCTTGAGGGGCTCGCCCCTGCCGACGGTGCCGGGACCGACGTCGTCGACCATCGGGGAGCCGCTGGTGAGCCCGCAGCCGGACACGACGATCAGCGCTCCGACCGTCACCAGAGAGGTCCGCTTCACGTGCCCACCTCCAACCCCCGTGGCCGCAGCAGCAGTTCGGCCAGGGAGGCCAGCCAGTCCACGAGCAGGGCGAGACTGACCGTGAGGATCGAGCCGAGGACCAGGACGGGCATCCGCTGGGTGGTGATGCCGGTGGTGATCAGTACGCCGAGGCCGCCGCCCCCGCCGAAGGTCGCCAGGGTCGCCGTACCGACGTTGAGGACGAGGGCCGTTCGGACGCCGGCCAGGATCAGCGGGACCGCGAGAGGCAGCTCCACCTTCGCCAGGACGCCGAGTTGGGACATGCCGATGCCGGTGGCCGCCTCCAGGAGCGTGGGGTCGTTGGCCTTCAGGCCGGCGATGGTGTTGGACAGGACCGGCAGTACGGCGTAGATGATCATGCCGATCAGGGCCGCCTTCTCGCCGGTGCCCAGCCAGATCACCAGCAGGGCCAGCAGGCCGATCGCGGGGGTGGCCTGGCCCATGTTGGCGAAGGTCATCGCGACCGGGGTGGCCTTCCGGAACGCCCTGCGGGTCAGCAGGATGCCCAGCGGGATCGCGATGATCAGCACGAAGAACGTGGAGATCACGGTCAGTTGGACGTGCTGCCAAAGGGCCTTGCTGACCTGCCCGTTGGAGAGCGCGTTCTCCGAAATGGCGTCCAGGTGCGCCTGGTCGAACCACAGCCAGGTCGCCAGCAGGACCGCCACCAGGAACGCGGGCAGGATCGTCAGCTTCTGCCAGGTGATGCGGCGCTTGGGGGGAGTCGGCGGCGCCGGGGCCTCCGTCTCCTCCTCTTCCAGTTCGGGAGTGGTGGTCACGCCTTCTTCTCCCCTCCGGCGCCTTCCTGCTCGGCGTGCGTCTGGAGGGCCCGGGCCTCCTCCAGCTCGTGCTGGGCCTCCATCGCCTCCAGCCGGTCGGCCTCCAGGAGCTCGTGCACTGAGTTCATCAGCGTCTCCATGTCGACGACCCCGATGTACTCGCCGCGCCGCCCGGTCACCGCGACCCGCCCCGCGTTGTCCGTGAGGACGGCCTCCAGTGCGTCCCGGAGCGTCGCGTCACGTGTCACCGTGTCGCTGACCAGCGTGCCCGCGCGGGCCAGCGAACCCTTGGCGCGCATCATGTCGCCGCGCCGCAGCCACTTGTAGGGCCGGCCGCGCTTGTCGAGCAGCAGGATCTCGTTGGTGCCGCTGTCGCGGAGCTTGTTGAAGATGTTCTGGAGCGGGTCGTCGACGGTCACCGTCGGGTAGTCGGTGATCCCCACGTCCCGTACGCGGGTGAGGTTCAGCCGCTTGAGCGCGGCCCCGGCGCCGACGAACCCGGACACGAAGTCGTCCGCCGGGTTGGTGAGGATCGCCTCCGGGGTGTCGAACTGCGCGATGTGCGAGCGTTCGCGCAGCACGGCGATCCGGTCGCCCAGTTTGATCGCCTCGTCGAAGTCGTGGGTGACGAAGACGATCGTCTTGTGCAGTTCGTGCTGGAGTCTGATCAACTCGTCCTGGAGGTGGTCGCGGGTGATCGGGTCGACCGCCCCGAACGGCTCGTCCATCAGCAGCACCGGCGGATCCGCCGCCAACGCCCGTGCCACGCCCACGCGTTGCTGCTGCCCGCCGGAGAGCTGGCGCGGATAGCGGCCCTGGAACTCGCCGGCGTCGAGCCCGACGAGGTCGAGCATCTCCTCCACCCGGTCCCTGATCCGGGACTTCGACCAGCCGATCATCCTCGGGACGAGTGCGATGTTCTGGGCGACGGTCATGTGCGGGAAGAGACCGCTCGACTGGATCGCGTAGCCGACCTTGCGGCGCAGCTTCACCGGGTCGATGTCGGTGACGTCCTCGCCGTTGATCCGGATCCGGCCGCCGGTCGGTTCGATCAGCCGGTTGATCATCTTGAGCGTGGTCGACTTGCCGCAGCCGGAGGGCCCGACGAAGACGACCAGCTCGCCCGCCTTGATCTCCATGTTGACGCTGTCGACGGCCGGCTGCGGGCTACCGGGATACCTCTTGGTCAGGTTCTCCAGCTCGATGGAGGCACCGGACGTGGTCGTAGCCTGCTCAGGCACGGATCCCCCTGGGAATGGTCAGCCGTCCCAGCAGGACGTACGCGGCGTCGAACAGCAGCGCCAGGACGATGATCCCGAGCGTGCCCGCGAGCACCTGGTTGAGGGCGTTCTTGCTGCCCAGGGAGCCGATGCCGCGGAAGATCTCGTTGCCGAGGCCGGGCCCGGAGGCGTACGCCGCGATGGCCGCGATGCCCATCAGCATCTGGGTGGAGACCCGGATACCGGTGAGGATCGGCGGCCAGGCCAGCGGGAGTTCGACCCGCGCGAGCCGCATCAGCCGGGACATCCCGATGCCCTTCGCCGCGTCCACCAGGGACGGGTCGACCCCGCGCAGCCCCACGATCGCGTTGCGGACGATCGGCAGCAGGCCGTACAGGGTCAGCGCGATCACCGTGGGCGGGACGCCGAGCCCCACGATCGGAATGAGCAGACCGATCATGGCGAGCGACGGAATGGTCAGAATGGTCGAGGTGGTCGTGGTGGCGAGGTTGCCCGCCCACTCGCTCCGATAGGTGACGACCCCGATCAGCACCCCGATCAGGGTGGCCACGACCATGCACTGGAAGACCGCGCTGGCGTGCTGGTAGGCGTCGGTGAGCAGCTGCTGGTGCCGGTTGCCCAAGTACTCCCAGAAGCTCACATGCACACACCCCTACGTCGGCCAGGTCGTCCCTTCCGGCTCCAGGGGCCCGCTCGCCGGTGCTTGTCAGGCACCGTGAGTTTCCTCCGGCCCGATCCGCCGAGCAGGCCCTGCCGCCTGTTTCACCAGCGGGATGATCCGCAGTGGAACGGGGTTCTCCATCACGATCGCGGTGGCGGCCCGGACAATGCCATCAAAACCGACAACCCGGTCGATGACCCGCTGGAGATCGGCGTTCGAGCGGGCCACCAGCCGGCACAGCATGTCCCCGCTGCCGGTGGTGGTGTGCAGTTCGAGGACCTCCGGGACGGTCGCCAAGTGCGCCCGGACGTCCGGGCCTTGTCCCTGGCGGATCTCCAGCGTCGCGAACGCCGTGACCGGATAGCCGAGCGCCGCCGGGTCGACCTGCGGGCCGAAGCCGCGGATGACTCCATTCGACTGAAGCCGGTCCAGTCGCGCCTGTGCCGTTCCCCGGGCGATCCCGAGCCGCCGGGACATCTCCAGCACGCCGATGCGCGGCTCCTCGGCCAGCAGCACGATGATCCGGCCGTCGAGCTGGTCGATCCCCATGGTGTCCGCCTCCGAGGATGGTCATCCTGTACAGAAAGGCCGCCGAGACGGCCCTACCACTGAACAGAATGTCCAGCGGATACGCAAACTATTGCGCACCTTGCGGAGGGGGGAGAGCCTTCGACCATGACGCCGTCCACTCACCACACTCCCGACACCGCGCGGCAGGCCGACCCCTTCCCGGTCAAGGGAATGGACGCGGTCGTCTTCGCCGTGGGCAACGCCAAGCAGGCGGCGCACTACTACTCCACGGCCTTCGGCATGACGCTGGCCGCCTACTCCGGACCGGAGAACGGCAGCCGCGAGACCGCCTCGTACGTTCTCACCAACGGCTCCGCCCGCTTCGTGTTCACCTCCGTGATCAAACCCGCCACTCCCTGGGGCGAGTTCCTCACCCGGCATGTGGCCGAGCACGGCGACGGCGTCGTCGACCTCGCCATCGAGGTCCCGGACGCGCGCGCCGCCCACGCCTACGCCGTCGAGCACGGCGCCCGCTCGCTCGTCGAGCCGTACGAACTGAAGGACCAGTACGGCACGGTCGTCCTCGCCGCGATCGCCACCTACGGCGAGACCCGCCACACCCTGGTCGAGCGCGTCGACTACGACGGCCCGTATCTCCCCGGCTTCGACCCGGCCGACCCGCTCGTCGAGGCGCCCGCCCACCGCACGTTCCAGGCCATCGACCACTGCGTCGGCAATGTCGAGCTCGGCCACATGAACGAGTGGGTCGGCTTCTACAACAAGGTCATGGGCTTCACGAACATGAAGGAGTTCGTGGGCGACGACATCGCGACCGAGTACAGCGCCCTGATGTCGAAGGTCGTGGCCGACGGCACCCTGAAGGTCAAGTTCCCGATCAACGAGCCGGCCGTCGCCAAGAAGAAGTCCCAGATCGACGAGTACCTGGAGTTCTACGGCGGCGCGGGTGTCCAGCACATCGCGCTCAACACCAACGACATCGTGCGGACGGTACGGACCATGCGCGCGGCCGGGGTCAAGTTCCTCGACACCCCTGACTCGTACTACGACACCCTCGGCGAATGGGTCGGCGACACCCGCGTCCCCGTCGAGACCCTGCGCGAGCTGAAGATCCTCGCCGACCGGGACGAGGACGGGTACCTTCTCCAGATCTTCACCAAGCCGGTCCAGGACCGTCCTACGGTGTTCTTCGAACTCATCGAGCGGCACGGCTCGATGGGCTTCGGGAAGGGCAACTTCAAGGCTCTGTTCGAGGCGATCGAGCGGGAGCAGGAAAAGCGGGGCAACCTGTAACTCACGGGTCCCGCAAGGGACTTGGGAGGACCGTGGCCGACGCGCCCATCGACCTGACCGTACCGGCCGTGCGCTGGCTGTGGGAGAAGGGCACCCTGCACGAACCCACGGTCCTCCAGTCGTTCGCCCTCGACGAGGTCCACCAGCGGCTGTACGTCCTCCAGTTGAGACAGGGCGGCGCCGACGCGGGCAACCTCTGCCTCAACCAGCTCGACTACACGGGCAAGTTGCTCGGCCACATGCACCTCCAGGGCTTCGGGCACGGTGTCAGCATGGGCGTGCAGAACACCGCCGACGGCGACGTCTGGATCTGGACCGAGGCCGCCGCGAAGGCCGGTTCCGGGGGTGCCTACGGCCAGGCCGTCACCCGCTTCCACTTCGCGAACGGAGCGGTCCGCACCGCCGCCGACGTCGCGATCCGCAAGCCGATCGCGAACTCCACCAACAACCAGCCCACGGTCTGCACGGCCTCCAACCGCATCGCCATCCGCTACCGCCTCGCCAACAAACCCCGGTACCGGATATGGGACTTGGACGCCTTCGTCGCCCGCGACTACGCCACACCGCTCGCCGACATACCCCAGACCGGCGCCCACCCCGACCCGGCGATCCCGTTCCAGGGCTATGCCCTCGACGGCGACCACCTCTACCAACTCGCGGGAACCGCCTACGACTCCACCACCAACCCGCCCGCGAAACACGGCAACACCTACGTCTCCTGCCTCGACATCCGCACCGGCGAACTGCTCCAGCAGTCCCGCACGGAGGCCGGCTACTCCCTCACCTACCGCGAACCGGAGGGCCTGGCCGTCCGCACGAAACCCGACACGCGACTGTGCCTGGGCCTCGCGTCCGGAGAGGCCGGGGCACGCCGGTTCTCGCTCTGCCACAAGCCGTAGCCGTAACCGTGTGTGCGGCCCCGGGACCTCAACCCGCCTTCTCCTGAGGCCCCTTGTCCTGACCCTCCTTGTCCGAGGGCAGGGGCTCGGCCGGTGGTTCGCCCAGGGCCGCCAGCGCGGCCTGCGCCTGTGGTACCCGCAGCGGTGAGAAGTACGGGTTGATCTGAAGTGCCTCCTGGAGATGCCGGCGCGCGGACGCGGTCTTGTCCAACTCCCGCTCGATCATGCCCCGGTGGAACGCGTACAGCGCGTCCCGCACCCCGCCCCCGTGCACCTTGTCCGTCGCCGCCGACGCGAACTTCAGCGCCTCCGCGTCCTGCCCGGCCCGGTGCAGCGCCCACCCGAGCGCGTCCGCCACCGCGATCCCCGGCTGCCGGACCCACTCGCCGCGCAGCCGCCGTACGGCCTCCCGCGCGTCCCCGTGGTCCGCCTCGAACACACCGAGCACCAGCTCGTCGTCGACGCCGCCCGCCGCGTCCCGGGTCACCAGGGTCCGCAGGGTGTCGTACTGCACCCGAGCCGCCTGCGTGAGCCCCAGTGCCTCGTACAACTCGCCGAGTTCCAGGGCGTATTGGGGGGTCGGCTGTTTGGCGAGGGCGACCTGGTACGCGTTCAGCGCCTCCGAGGTGCGGCCGAGTGCCGCCAGTGCCCGGCCCTCCCCGGCGAGCGCCTCCCGCTGGTCGGGATCGATCCGTACGGCCGCCTCGAAGTGCCGCAGAGCCACCTCGCGGTCCCCGCGCTCCCAGGCCAGCTCCCCGGCCCGCTGCCACCAGGCCGCCTGCTCGGCGGGCGCGGTCGCCCGGGCCGCCGCGTCGGCGAGCTGGGCGGCGGCGTCCTCGCGCCAGCCGCGGTCGCGGTAGACCTCGGCGGCCCGCGCCATCACGGCCGGCCCGGAGTGCAGCTCCTGGAGCTTTTCGAGGGTCCGCCGGGTCGCCTTGTAGTCGCCGAGACCGGTGTACGCGTCGATCAGCAGCGGATACGTCGTCCAGCGCTTCGGCGCCCGTTTCAGCGCGGCCTCGCCCCAGGTCCGCGCGGCCCGGAAGTCCCGCCGCTCGTTCGCCACGGCGGTCAGGCCGTCCATCGCCACGGCGCTCGCGTCGTTCCCCTTCGCGCGGACCTTCAGCGCGGTGTGGAGGGCGTCGTCGGCCTTCGGGTAGTACAGGGCGTCGCCGGTCCGCCGTCCCTGCTCCACGTAGGCCACCCCGAGCACCGCCCAGGACCGCGCGTCCGTCGGACGGGCCCGCACCCGGGCCTCGCGGTCGCCGATCAGCGCGGCCAGGTCGGGCAGCGCGGCCGGCACCCCCGCGGTGACCGCGGTCAGCGCCTGTGTCTTGGGTCCCGGCGCGGGCGGCGGCGCCGGACGCGGTTCCTCGGGCAGCAGCCACAGCAGCCCGCCGACCATGGCACACCCGGCGACCGAGGCGATCAGCACCCGCCGCAGAACGGGGGAGCGGCGCCTGCGAGGCTCCGCCACCAGGGACGTACCCGGGCTCCGCTGTTCGTTCTCCATGGCGCTCACTCTGCGTCAGGACGACGACCGCGCCCCGGCAGCCGAAGCCGGGCGTGGACGGGGTTCACACCGATGGCCGCGAGTGCGACGCTGTGATCATGAGCCGTATCGAAGCGCCTCGCGACCAGGACACCGGACCCCTCCTCGACCGCCTGCTGGCCGGTCTGCCCGCCGAGGCCGTCCTCACCGACCCGGACGTCACGGTCTCGTACGCCAACGACATGGCGAGCTTCTGCCCGTCCGGCACCCCCGCCGTCGTCGTGCTGCCGCGCACGGTCGAACAGGTCCAGCACGTGATGCGCGTCGCCACCGAACTGCGCGTCCCGGTCGTCCCGCAGGGCGCCCGCACCGGCCTGTCGGGCGCGGCCAACGCGTCCGAGGGCTGCATCGTGCTCTCCCTCACCAAGATGGACCGCATCCTGGAGATCAGCGCGGTCGACCGCATCGCGGTCGTCGAGCCGGGCGTCGTCAACGCGACCCTCTCCCGCGCCGTCAACGAACACGGCCTCTGCTACCCGCCCGACCCCTCCAGCTGGGAGATGTGCACCATCGGCGGCAACATCGGCACCGCCTCGGGCGGCCTGTGCTGCGTGAAGTACGGGGTGACGGCCGAGTACGTCCTAGGCCTGGACGTCGTCCTCGCCGACGGACGGCTGATGAGCACCGGCCGCCGTACGGCCAAGGGGGTCGCCGGGTACGACCTGACCCGCCTCTTCGTCGGCTCGGAGGGCTCGCTCGGCATCGTCGTGAAGGCGGTCCTGGCACTGAAGCCGCAGCCGCCCGGGCAGCTTGTGCTGGCCGCCGAGTTCGGGTCCGCGGCGGCCGCGTGCGACGCCGTGTGCCGGATCATGGAGGGCGGGCACGTGCCGTCCCTCCTCGAACTGATGGACCGTACGACCGTCAAGGCCGTCAACGACCTCGCGCACATGGGACTGCCGGAGAGCACCGAGGCGCTGCTGCTGGCCGCCTTCGACACCCTGGACCCCGCCGCCGACCTGGCCGCCGTAGGAGCCCTCTGCGAGGCCGCCGGGGCCACCCAGGTGGTGCCCGCCGAGGACGCGGCCGAGTCCGAACTCCTGCTCCAGGCGCGGCGGTTGTCGCTCACCGCGCTCGAAGCAGTCAAGGGCACGACGATGATCGACGACGTGTGCGTGCCCCGGTCGCGGCTCGGCGAGATGCTCGAAGGGGTCGAACGGATCGGTGAGAAGTACCAGTTGACGATCGGCGTCTGCGCGCACGCGGGCGACGGCAACACCCACCCCACCGTCTGCTTCGACGCGCAGGACCCCGACGAGTCCCGGCGGGCCCGCGAGTCCTTCGACGAGATCATGGCCCTCGGCCTGGAGCTCGGCGGCACCATCACCGGCGAACACGGTGTCGGCGTACTGAAGAAGGAGTGGCTGGCCCGCGAGATCGGGCCGGTGGGCGTGGAGATGCAGCGGGCGGTCAAGGCGACCTTCGACCCGCTGGGCATCCTCAACCCGGGCAAGCTCTTCTGATCCTCCCCGCGGCTCACTCCCCGTCCCGCGACTCGTCCGACGGCCACGGGTCGCGCAGCCACAGGTCGTCGGCCGGGGTCGGTGCGAGCAGCTCGGCCAGGCCGTCGTCGATGCCGAGCTGCTCGGCCTCAGAGCCCGGGGGCACCACCCGCAGGGTGCGCTCCAGCCACGCCGACACCTGGGCCGCGGGGGCCTCCAGGAGGGCGTCTCCATCGGGTGAACTCAGTGCCATCAGGACGACACTGCGCCCTTCCACCTTCGTCGGCCACACCCGTACGTCCCCGTGCCCGCAGGGCCGGAACACCCCCTCGACGAGCAGTTCGCGGGCGAAGGTCCAGTGCACCGGGTGCTCGGAGTTGATGTGGAAGGAGATGTGGACGGCGTACGGGTCGTCCGTGCGGTAGCTGAGCCGGGCCGGAACGGGAATGCTCCGCTCCGGCGACAGGATCAGCTTCAGCTCCAACTCCCGCTCTACCACTGTGTGCATGACGTGTGTCCTCTCTCGCGCACGGGCCCCGCGGTGGGCCCGTACGAGTGAGAGGGCGTGCGGCCCGAAGCATTACGCGGGTTCGGGAAACTTTTTTTCCGCGCGGCTTCGCGGGGCTTCGGGGCGTGTGGACTCCGTGCACGAGCTTGCCCGGAAAGGGGTGGGTCCGGCGGGACGGGCAGTGGCGGTCGCACGGGTCTGATAGATGTGGACACCCCCATTTGACCTCCGAGCAGATACGGGACGACGGACATGAGCGCCCCAACGCCGGCACCCGGTGACGACAGGCCCCGCGAGGGGTACTACCCGGACCCGTCCATTCCTGGATACGTCCGGTACTGGAACGGCTCGGCCTGGGTGCCCGGCACCAGCCGCCCGGCGCCGTCGGACGGGCTGTCGCCCGCGGCGCCCGGCGCGGGCCCGTCCGTCGAGGAGACCGGACCGCACTTCTTCGACGAGGACCCGGCGCCGGCCCACCCCGAGCCGGCCTCGGCCTGGGGCGCGGACCGCGCCCACCAGAGCGGTTTCGGCGGCGCCCAGGACCGTCACGTCTCCTGGGGTGCCCCGGACCCGAGGGTCCCCGCCGACACCCCCGACGAGGGCACGACGACTTTCCGCCGCCAGACCCCGCGCACTCCCCAACAGGGCGGGGCGCCGGGGGCGCGGAGCGGGGGCACGGGGAACGCGGGCGGTGCGGGCGCGGGGGCCTTCGGCGCGGCCGGGGATGACGGTGCCCGGGGTTCTGCCGGGACCGGCTCCGCCGCCGCGGGGTACGGCCCGCAGGGTTCACCGGAGGCCGGCCCGGGCGCCGGTGGTTTCGACGCGCAAGGTCCGCGCGGCTCCGGCTCGGGGGCCGGCGGCTTCGGCGCACAGGGCTCGGGCGGTTCTGATTCGGCTGCCGGAGGCTACAGATCGCAGAGTTCGTCCGGCTCGGCCGCGGGGGGCTACGGGCCCGCCGGCACCGGCTCCGCCGGCGGGGACCACGGCGCCCGGGGCTCTGCCGCCGCAGGCGGCCTCGGCGGTGCCGGTGCGCCGTCCGCCACCGACGGCCGGCGACCCGGCGGAAATCCGCCCGCCGCCGGTGGCCAGGGGCCAGGCGGGAACTCCCCGGCCGGCGACCCCTCCGGCCCCGGCTTCGGCGCCGGGAAAGCCGCAGCCGCGCGTGCCGCCGCAGCCCAGGCCCAGGCGGGCCGGGCGGGTGCCGGCACCGGGGCGCCGGCCGCCGCCCCCGCGTCCGCCTCCACGGCCCTCTCCGGCCCCCCACAGCCCGCCCCCGGCGTCCCCTCGCAGTCCGGGCCGGTGCAGCAGCCGCAGGCGGCCGCAGCCATGCCCATGGCCACCGGCTCCGGTGGCGGGCAGCCCTCCTGGGCGCAGCAGGTGCACCGGCTGGCGGGGGACGAGGACGGCCCCGTGGCGCCCTGGAAGCCGCCCGTGGAGGACGTGTTCCAGGCCGCGGCCCGGCGGCAGTCGGCGGCCCGGCCCGCGGGGCTCGGCAAGCGGCTGCTGGCGCGGCTCGTCGACACCGTCGTGCTCGGCGCGGTCACCGCCGTGGCGGCCGTACCGCTCGGCACCAGGGCGGCCGACCACATCAACGAGAAGATCGACGCGGCCAAGCTCTCCGGCCGCGCCGAAACGGTCTGGCTGCTGGACGGCACCACGGCCGCCTACCTGGGCATCGTGCTCGCCGTACTCCTCCTCTTCGGTGTCCTCTACGAGGCGCTGCCGACCGCCAAGTGGGGCCGCACCCTGGGCAAGAAGCTCTGCGGTCTGGAGGTGCGCGGCATCGAGAGCCACGAGCCGCCCGGCTTCGGCGGGGCGCTGCGCCGCTGGCTCGTCTACAGCGTCCCGGGCGTGCTCGGCATCGGGATCGTCGGTGTCGCCTGGTGTCTCTTCGACCGGCCCTGGCACCAGTGCTGGCACGACAAGGCAGCACATACGTTCGTAGCGGGATAGCGGGGTACGGCATCCGGGGTACCTGATTCCGTACCCCGGACGGCCGCTCGCCGGATGCGGAGCCGTGGCGTTCGCGGTCGACTCGGGCCATGAGTACCGAACCGCCTTCGGGCTCCGGCCAGCAGCCGCCGGAAGACGACCCGTTCAGGAAGCAGCCCCCTCCTGGCCAGGGATCGGGCTCACCGTACGACCCGCCGTCCTACGGCAGTCAGCCGCCGCCCTTCGGCAGTGAACCGCCGCCCTACGGCGGCGGCTCCTACCCCACCGACCCGCTCGCCGGCATGCCCCCGCTCGCCGACAGCGGCCGGCGCACCCTCGCCCGGATCATCGACATGATCCTCGTCGGCATCCTCGTCTGGCTGCTCACCTGGGCCTTCGGCGTGCACGAGTACGACATCAACTCCGACCGCATGTCGTACGCCAAGTCGCTCGGGCAGTCGCTCACCGCGGCGGTGCTGTACATGGGCTACGACACCGTGATGCTCGCCAAGTCGGGCCAGACGCTGGGCAAGAAGTGGCTGGGCCTCAGGGTGGCCAACCTCGACAACGGGGCGACGCCCTCCGTGCAGACCAACCTGATCCGCGCGGCCGTGCTGTGGATCCCGTTCGCGTTCTGCTGCGCCTGCATCTGGACGGTGATCTGCGGCGGTTGGAGCTTCTTCGACAAGCCGTACAAGCAGGGCCTGCACGACAAGGCCGCCAAGACCGTGGTGGTCAGCACGCGTTGAGGTGACCGGGACCAACACCCGGGCGTACACAGCGAATCGGCGGGTCCGTCGTCAACGGACCCGCCGATTCGCGTGGTTGGGCGTGAGCTTGTGCTTGGTCTAGGGAGTGCTCCGCTCCCGTACCGGCTCCGCCGACGAGACGGCGGCGGCGGACACGGTCTCCCGCCGCACCAGCACCCGCCTGCGCTGCGGAACGAAGGCCGGGACGGGCGCGGGCGCGGCCTCGGCCGCCGCGCGGGCCGCGGCTGCGGTGCGGGACTTGGGCTGTGGCACCGTCAGGGAGACGAGCAGCCCGAGGGCGAGCGCCGCGAAGGCGACGACCGCGATCCCCAGACCCGAACTCGTCTGTGACAGCAGCAGCATGGCGAGCGTCGAGAAGATCACGGTGAACGAACCGTAGGCGAGCTGTGCGGCGGTCGGACGAGGCATGGCAATCGAGTCCTCGTTAGGCGATGGAGGGGAGCTGTGAAAGAGGGGTGCGACAAGGATGTCGGCCTGGCTTTCCGCCGGTTCCGGGCGATCCGCCAATCGACTCTATTCGCCTGCATGCCCGAGTGGAACGAGCAGTAAGCATGACCTAACACACAGCTCCGGAGCATGGGGGGCGCACGGAGTCATACCGTCCACGAAGTGGACGGACCCGCGCGCCCGTTGAGCGATGCACGAGTGGCCTTCGGGTGTCCGTAAAACGGACCCCCGCTTCGCATAGTGCACTTGTCCTGCTCAAGTCAAGATCTGTCTTTTCTCGTAAACCTCTAGTCAAATAACGTCACTTGACTATCACGCGTACGCCGCGCGCGGACCTTCCATGACTTCCAGGACCCCCCTTCCGCGCGGTCGGGTACGCAGGGGAGGACATCAAGTGACCAGCAGACCCTGGACGTTCAGAGCGGCGGCCATAGGTGTCGCCCTCGCGGCGGCGACCGCCACGTTCTCGACGTTCGCCGTGGCGGAGGCCAACACCTCGGCCAAGTCCGCCGCCGTCGACCGGCACGACCCCGCGCCGGTCGCGCAGAAGGAGCACGACCTCGACGGCCCGCTGAGCAAGACGCAGGACGCCCAGCGCCAGGAGGCCCTCAACGAGGTCATAGCCGGCAAGGCGTCCGTCAAGGACCGCAACGGCTCGAAGGTCGTCCAGCTCAAGAGCAAGGGCGGCAAGAGCAAGTACGTCGAGCTGAGCCGGGAGAAGACCGACAAGATCTTCACGATCCTGGTCGAGTTCGGCGACCAGGTCGACAGCCGCTACGGCGGCACCGCCGGCCCGCTGCACAACCAGATAGCCGCGCCGGACCGCACCAAGGACAACTCCACGGCCTGGCAGGCGGATTACAACCAGGCGCACTTCCAGGACCTGTACTTCGGCACCGGCAAGAACACCGAGTCGCTGAAGAAGTACTACGAGAAGCAGTCCTCGGGCCGCTACTCGGTCGACGGCGAGGTCACCGACTGGGTCAAGGTCCCCTACAACGAGGCCCGTTACGGCTCCAACAAGGCCTCCACCGGCGCCTGGTACGCGGTGCAGGACGGTGTCAACGCCTGGGTCGCCCAGCGCGAGGCCGCCGGTGACACGGCCGCCGAGATCAAGACGGAGCTGGCCCGGTTCGACCAGTGGGACCGCTACGACTACGACGGCGACGGCAACTTCAACGAGCCCGACGGCTACATCGACCACTTCCAGATCGTGCACGCCGGTGAGGACGAGTCCGCCGGCGGCGGCGCGCAGGGCGAGGACGCGATCTGGGCCCACCGCTGGTACGCCTTCGGCACCGACGCCGGCTCCACCGGCCCGGACACCAACAAGCTCGGCGGCACCCAGGTCGGCGACACCGGCGTCTGGGTCGGCGACTACACGATCCAGCCGGAGAACGGCGGACTCGGCGTCTACGCCCACGAGTACGGCCACGACCTCGGTCTGCCCGACGAGTACGACACCGCGGGCGGCGAGAACTCCACCGGCTTCTGGACGCTGATGTCGTCCGGCTCCTGGCTCGGCACCGGCAAGGAGGCCATCGGTGACCTGCCCGGCGACATGAACGCCTGGGACAAGCTCCAACTGGGCTGGCTGGACTACGACGTTGCCAAGGCGGGCGTCAAGTCCAAGCACACGCTGGGCGTCGCGGAGTACAACACCAAGAACCCGCAGGCCCTCGTGGTGCAGTTGCCCGAAAAGGCGGTCACCACTCAGGTGGTCACCCCGGCACAGGGCGCCACGCAGTGGTGGAGCGGCAGCGGCAACGACCTGAGCAACACCCTCTCCCGCACAGTGGACCTGACCGGCAAGTCGTCGGCCACGCTCACGCTGGACGGCTGGTACGACGCCGAGCAGGACTACGACTACCTCTACACCGAGGTGTCGAAGGACGGCGGCGCCACCTGGACCCCCATCGACGGCAAGCTGGCCGACGGCTCCGCCATCCCGCGTGACGGCAGCGGCAACCCCGCCCTCACCGGCACGGCGGCCGCGTACCAGAAGCTGACGTACCCGCTGGACGCCTACGCGGGCCAGAAGATCGACGTCCGCTTCCGCTACCAGACGGACAGCGGTGTGGCCCAGAAGGGCTTCGCGGCCGACGAGATCACGGTGACCGCCGACGGCGCCACCCTCTTCTCCGACAACGCCGAGTCCGCGGACGCCGCTTGGACCGCGAAGGGCTTCTCGCGCATCGGCGCGTCCTTCACGGACGACTACGCGCAGTACTACATCGCCGAGAACCGTCAGTACGTGTCGTACGACAAGGTGTTGAAGGTCGGCCCGTACAACTTCGGCTTCTCGACGACCCGTCCGGACTGGGTGGAGCACTACGCCTACCAGAACGGCCTGTTGATCTGGAAGTGGGACACCTCGCAGGCGGACAACAACACCAGCGCGCACGCCGGTGAGGGTCTGATCCTGCCGATCGACTCCCACCCGACGCAGCTGAAGTGGACCGACGGCACGCTGATGCGCAACCGCATCCAGGCCTACGACTCCCCGTTCAGCCTGTACCGGACGGACTCGATGACCCTGCACAAGGCCGACGTCGCCACCAAGATCAAGTCGCAGCCCGGCGTCCCCGTCTTCGACGACGGCAAGTCGACCTACTACGACACGTCGAACCCGACGGCCGGTGTCAAGATCACTGACACCAACACCCGGATCAAGATCGTCAAGGAGCCGCTGAGCGGCTCGACGATCAGCGTCCAGGTCGGCCCCTCGGTGAAGTAGTCGGTAAAAGCGCAGGTCAGAGACGTATCGGCGGTGACCCCCTGGCGGGTCGCCGCCGATACGTGTTTAGGTGCGTCCTGTGCCCGTCTTATTGACACCGACATCGACACCGACTCGCACGGGGGTGTGACCGCATTGTCCGCAGGAGGTTTCTGCAAGCTGCCCACAGGCAGCGTGGTGGTGGCGTTGAACCTGCCAAGACCCACCGCCCAGGGCGACGGCTGCGTCCGTGTGCTCGTCCACGCCCGCAACCGCGCCCGGGCCCTGACCCGGCTCCGCAACCTCGGAATGCGGGCCGTCTACCTGCGCGGCAACGCGGAACCGCCGACCCCGGACGAGATCACCGCGGTCCTGCACCACCCCGACGGGCTGATATGGCGAACGGCTCCTGACAACGCTGTCGTGGTCCCGGGGGCGGAGCTGCCGCACGAGCTGTGGCATCCGATCAGGGCGCTGTTGCGTAGGCCAGCGGCGCCTGCATAGGGGCGTCGGCTGCAACGCCCCTTCAGAGGCGCGGGGCTGCATCGATATGCGGCTCCGCCGCGTGGGCGCGACCAGCCCCCACCGGCCCGCAGCCAACGGACGACGCGGCCCCGCGTGCCCCCGACAGGCGGTCCGCCCCGATGCACCCCATCCTGAGATGGCTCGGGGCACCCCAAGACCGCAGCGGAGGCCCTCGTGGCTACCGTCCTCTACCGCCTGGGGCGCCTGGCCTTCCGCCGGCGCTGGTACGTGACCGTCCTCTGGGTGGTGATCCCCGCGGCCCCCGGCTTCGCCTCCGCCAAGGCGGCCGACGCCCGCGCCACCACCTTCTCCACCCCCGGTGTCAGTCCCAGCGGGCCTTCGACCTGATCCAGCAGCGCTTCCCGGGCGCGCAGGCGGACGGCGCCGTGGCCCGGGTCGTCTTCGTAGCCCCGGACGGACGGAGGATCACTACCGGCACCGACCGGGCGGCCGTCGTCCGGCTCGTCGACGAGGTCTCCGGCGGACCCCAGGTCGCGAGCGCCGTGAACCCCTTCCAGGCGGGCGCGGTGAGCAAGGACGCGACCACCGCGTACTCGACCGTCACCTACACGGTGAAGGCCAACGACCTCTCCGACGCCGCCAAGAACAACCTCAGGAACGCCGCCCAGCAGGCTCGCGACGCCGGCCTCACCGTCGAGATCGGCGGCACCGCACTGGCCGCGCAGTCCTCGGCGGGCGTAGTGGGCGAGATCGTCGGCGTCGGCATCGCGGCCGTGGTCCTGCTGATCACCTTCGGATCGCTCGCCGCCGCCGGGCTCCCGCTGCTGACCGCGATCCTCGGCGTCGGCATCTCCATGACCGCGGTCACGACCCTGGCCAACACGTTCGGCCTGTCCAGCACGACCGGCACCCTGGCCACGATGCTCGGCCCGGCCTGCGGTATCGACTACGCGGTGTTCGTCGTCTTCCGCCACCGCGAGGAACGCGCCAACGGCCACACCACCGAGGAGGCGGCAGGCCTCGCCACCGGCACGGCGGGCTCGGCCGTCGTCTTCGCCGGTCTCACCGTCGTGATCGCGCTGGCCGGCCTCTCGGTCGTGGGCATCCCGCTGCTGACCAAGATGGGCCTGTGCGCCGCGGGCGCGGTCGTCGTCGCCGTCCTCATCGCGCTGACCCTCGTGCCCGCCCTGCTCGGTTTCTGGCCCCGCGCCGTCCTCTCCCGCCCCTGATCTCGGTGTTCGCGGGCTTCATCACGGCCGACGAATCCATGATCAAGACGATCGGCTTCGGCCTCGCGATCGCCGTCCTCTTCGACGCGTTCATCGTCCGCATGGCCTTCGTACCGGCCGTCCTCGCCATCCTCGGCGAGCGCATCTCCTGGCTGCCGGGCTGGCTGGACCGGCTGCTGCCCAACGTCGACATCGAGGGCGAGGGCCTCAGCAGACAGCACCCGGCAACGGAGCCGGTGGGCGACCCCGAGAAGACGGCCGTATGAAACCCGCTGCACTGCGCGACCAGCCCCCACCGGCCCGCAGACGAAGAACCGCGGACAAGGGCCGCTAGACGACCGGCTTGCCCGTCAACTCCACGCCGGCCGCGCGCAGTTCCTCCAGTGCGCGGTCGGTGGTCTCCTTCGCCACCCCGGCCGTGAGATCCAGCAACACCTGCGTACGGAACCCCTCCCGCACGGAGTCCAGCGCGGTCGCCTTCACACAGTGGTCCGTCGCGATCCCGACGACGTCCACCTCGTCGATCTCCCGCGCCCGCAGCCAGTCGCCGAGCGACACCCCGTTCTCGTCGTGCCCCTCGAACCCGCTGTACGCCGCCGCGTACGCCCCCTTGTCGAAGACGGCGTCGATCGCGCCGGAGGCGACCGCGGGCGCGAAGTTCGGGTGGAACCCGACCCCCTCCGTGCCCGCGACGCAGTGCGCGGGCCAGGAGTGGGCGTAGTCGGGGTTGTCGGCGAAGTGGCCGCCGGGCGCGATGTGGTGGTCGCGGGTGGCCACGACATGCCGGTAGCCGGCGGGCGCCTGCCCGATCAGCTCGGTCACGGCGGCGGCCACGTCGGCACCACCGGCCACCGCGAGACTGCCCCCCTCGCAGAAGTCGTTCTGCACGTCAACGACGATCAAGGCGCGGCGCATGGTGGTGTCCTTCGACGGAGAGTGAGATTCGAGCCTAGAGACTTCGGCGCCACCGCGGGAGGGCGCACTCCTGATTTTCGTACTGGTCTTAACTCGCGGGTCGTAAGTGACGGGTCTTAACTACCCGAGCGCAGTTGGACGTACTCCGTAGGAATGACGGCCTCCCCGCGCGACAGCTGGGTGGCCGACAACGGCAGGTTGCCCCGTGCGACGGCATGCCGGTCCCGTACGACGTCCAGCGGTTCGCGGGCCACGACCTCGCCGCCCTTGACCAGTTCGACGAGCAGCTGCCGGTCGGCCAGTTCGGCGGGGACCGGCCCGGTGCCGATCACCTCGGCCTCCGCGATCCCGTCGGCGTCCAGCCGCCGTGCGGCCCACTTGCGCCCGCCGATGGATGTCTTGCCGCCGCTGGACTTCTTCGCGACCGGCACCAGCGGAGCCTTCGGGTCGGCGGACTCGGCGCGGGCGACCAGCTTGTAGACCATCGAGCAGGTCGGGTGCCCGGAGCCGGTCACCAGCTGGGTGCCGACGCCGTACGCGTCCACGGGCGCCGCAGCCAGTGAGGCGATGGCGTACTCGTCGAGGTCGGAGGTCACGATGATCTTCGTGTTTACGGCGCCCAGTTCGTCCAGCTGCTGGCGCACCCGGTGCGCGACGAGCAGCAGGTCGCCGGAGTCGATGCGGACGGCGCCCAGTTCGGGCCCGGCGACCTCGACCGCCGTACGGACCGCCTCGGTGACGTCGTAGGTGTCGACGAGCAGGGTCGTGTTGCGGCCGAGCGAGTCCACCTGGGCCTGGAACGCGTCGCGTTCGTTGTCGTGGAGCAGGGTGAAGGCGTGCGCGGAGGTGCCGACGGTGGGGATGCCGTAGCGGAAGCCGGCCGCGAGGTCGGAGGTGGTGGCGAAGCCGCCGACGTAGGCGGCGCGCGAGGCGGCGACTGCGGCGAGTTCGTGGGTGCGGCGGGCGCCCATCTCGATCAGCGGGCGGTCCCCGGCGGCGGAGGCCATGCGGGAGGCGGCGGCGGCGATCGCGGAGTCGTGGTTGAGGATGGAGAGGATCACGGTCTCCAGCAGCACGCACTCGGCGAACGACCCCTCGACCCGGATGATCGGCGAGCCCGGGAAGTACACCTCGCCCTCCGGGTAGCCCCAGACGTCACCGCTGAAGCGGTAGGCGGCGAGCCATGCCAGGGTCTCCTCGTTGACGACGTTCCGCTCGCGCAGGAAGCCGAGGACGTCCGCGTCGAAGCGGAAGTTCTCCACCGCGTCCAGGACACGTCCGGTGCCCGCGACGACGCCGTAGCGGCGGCCCTCGGGCAGCCTCCGGGTGAAGCACTCGAAGACCGAACGCCGGTCGGCCGTACCCGCTTTGAGGGCGGCCTGCAGCATCGTCAGCTCGTAGTGGTCGGTGAAGAGCGCCGTCGAGGGAACGTCCACCGGCAGCCCAAGGTCCGCTGTGTTCATGACGATGGATCGTACTCCCATCTCGTCACTCTGACGATTTGTGGGGTCCATTTGTGCGGGCACCCCCTTGTGGTGGCAGCATGGGCCGTGTGACGTCACCCGCACCCCTGGAGATCGAACGCACCGAGTCGGCGGAGGAGGTCTTCGCCGTACCCGAGCCTGACGTCCCCTGGGTCACGATCGTGCACAACGACCCGGTCAACCTCATGAGCTATGTGACGTACGTCTTCCAGACGTACTTCGGCTACTCCAAGGACAAGGCCACCAAACTCATGATGGACGTCCACCACAAGGGCCGCGCGGTCGTCTCCAGCGGAAGCCGCGAGGAGATGGAACGCGACGTGCAGGCCATGCACGGCTACGGTCTGTGGGCCACCCTCCAGCAGGACCGGAAGTAGCGACCCATCCCGATGCCAGGACACTTCGAACCGCTGCGCGGCGGCGGTGCCGCCGTCGCCCTCGACGACGTCGAGATCTCCATCATCCGGTCACTGGCCGTCCAGCTCCTGGAGCTGATCGGCCCGGGGCCGGGCGAGGACGCCCCCGACGACCCCCTCGCGGAACTCTTCGCCGAGGGCCCGAGCGAGCCGCCCTCCGACCCGGTGCTCAGGCGTCTGTTCCCGGACGCCTACACCGACCCGGAGCAGGCCCCGGACTCCCCGCAGGACGCGGAGGAACGGATGGCGCACTCCGCCGAGTTCCGCCGCTTCACCGAGAACGACCTCAGGGCCGGCAAGCGCGAGAACGCCCTCGCGGTGATCCGCACCCTCGACTCGCTCACCCCTGGCGGCGACGGCGGCGCGGTCCTCAAACTGACCGCCGAGGAGTCACGCCAGTGGCTCGGCTCCCTCAACGACCTCCGCCTGGCGATCGGTTCACGCCTGGACATCACCGACGAGGACGACACCGACGACCTCTACCGCCTCCCGGACGAGGACCCGCGCAAACCGATGGTGATGGCATACCTCTGGCTGGGCGGCCTCCAGGAGACCCTGGTCACGACCTTGATGCGCTGACCGACGACGACGCGGCCGGGCTGTCCTGAGTCGGTCGCGTGGGCGGGAGCGTGCTGCTTGTGTGGGCGGGGACGTGCCGGTTGTGTGGGTCGGATCGCCCGTACCGGTCGTACGGGTCGTGCGGGCTGGGGGTGTGTCGGCAGTGTGGGGCGGACCGCCGGGGCCGTCCGTACGGGCTGGGGCGGTGTCGTCCCCACGAACCGGACCGCCCGCATCGCCCGCATGGGCCGTACCGGGTGGGATCACGTCGGCCCCATGGGCCGTACCACCCGTTCGCGCAGATCCGTCCACGCCTCCGTATCGGTCGTACGGACCTTGTCGCCCGCCCCGCCCGCGTCGCCCACGGTCCTTGTGCCGCCCACGGTCCTTGTGCCGCCCACGGTCCCCGTGCCGCCCACAGCTCCCGTCCCGCCCGCATCCCCCGCCCCGCATCCCCCGCCCCGGCCCACCCGCCCCGGTGCCGCCAGGATCGCCGCAATCGGCCGTTCCTTTTGCGGTCCGGTCATCTCTCGTTCGCTCAGCGGACGCTCAAATGCGGATAACGATCGCGTCACCGCGGCGGCCAGGAATGCTGGCCGTCGCTCATTTTTGTCCGCTTCTTCCTGTGGTGTGCGCCACAAATGTCCCCGTCGATCGCGATTGCGACCGTGATAGATCTTCACGACCGCCCGGCGGACGCCACCCATGTCCCGCCGGGTTCGCCATGCGGCCGACGGACCTCGGCCGGGCAGCTCCAGTCCATGGGGGGATTCGGAGAAAGGCGCACCACACATGACCTCCGCTCAGGTCGAGACGGACAAGGCCCCCGAGGAGGGGTACGAGCGCGGGCTCGGCAGCCGTCAGGTCCAGATGATCGCGATCGGCGGCGCCGTCGGCGTCGGCCTGTTCCTGGGAGCCGGGGCGAACATCGCCAAGGCCGGTCCCAGCCTCATCTTCATGTACGCCCTGGCCGGCGTGATCATCTTCTTCATCATGCGGGCACTGGGCGAACTGCTCCTGTACCGCCCGGTGTCGGGCTCCTTCGCGGAGTACTCCCGCGAGTTCCTCGGCCCGTTCTTCGGCTACTTCACGGCCTGGACGTACTGGCTGATGTGGGTGGTCACCGGCATGGCCGAACTCACGGCCGCCGCCATCTACGTCAACTACTGGTTCCCGTCCGTCTCCCAGTGGGTGACCGCGCTCGCCTTCCTGGTGATCCTCTTCGTGGCCAACCTCATCTCGGTGAAGCTCTTCGGCGAGATCGAGTTCTGGTTCTCGATGGTCAAGGTCACCGCGCTCATCGGCATGATCGTGATCGGCCTGGGCGTGCTCACCTTCGGCTTCAGCAGCGCGGGCGACACCGCCTCCGTCGCCAACCTCTGGCAGTTCGACGGCCTCTTCCCCAAGGGCATCGGCTCCTCCCTGATGACCCTCCAGGGCGTGATGTTCGCCTACCTCGCCGTCGAGCTGGTCGGCGTCACCGCGGGCGAGTCCGAGAACCCGGAGAAGACCCTCCCCAAGGCGATCAACACCCTCCCGTGGCGCATCGCCCTCTTCTACGTCGGCGCCCTCACCGTCATCCTCTGCGTCGTGAAGTGGACCGAATTCGCCCCGGGCGTCAGCCCGTTCGTCGAGGCCTTCGCGAAGATCGGCATCCCGGCGGGCGCGGGCATCGTCAACTTCGTCGTCCTCACGGCGGCCCTCTCCTCCTGCAACTCGGGCATGTACTCGACGGGCCGCATGCTCCGCACCCTGGCCGACAACGGCGAGGCCCCGAAGGCCTTCAGCCGGCTCTCCGCCTCCAAGACCCCGGCCCTCGGCATCACGGTCTCCGTCGCCTTCATGGGCATCGGCGTGGTCCTCAACTACGTCGTCCCGGAGAAGGCGTTCGGCTACGTCACCTCGGTGGCCACCGCCGCCGGCATCTGGACCTGGCTGATGATTCTGATCAGCCACGTCCTCTACCGCCGCGCGGTCGACGCGGGCCGCCTCCCGGCCTCGTCCTTCCCGGCCCCGGGCGGTGCGAAGTTCTCCTACGTGGCGATCGCCTTCCTCCTCTTCGTCACCGGCCTCATCGCCTACGACCCCGACTCCCGCGTCTGCCTCTACGTCATGGCGGGCTGGACCCTCGCGCTGGCCGCCGGCTGGATCGCCCTCAAGGTCCGCGACCCGCAGGTCACCGAGCGCCGCGAGCCGGAGTTCGAGAAGGTCGGCTGACCCGCCCGATCCCGGCATATGGGCCGCCACGTACCACCACTCGGTACGTGGCGTCCCGCCCGTCGCCCACCACCACCCTGCCTGACGGTCCCCCCAGTGCCGAAAACCTGGGGGGACCCCCGTCGCGCGGCCCCTCTTGATTTTCTGCTTATCCTGACGACCATGTCGACCCTGACCATCACCCAGGCCCTCTTCGACCAGATCGTGGCCCACGCGCGCGAGGACCACCCCGACGAGGCGTGCGGAGTCGTCGCGGGCCCGGCGGGCACGGACCGCCCCGAGCGCTTCATCCCGATGCTGAACGCGGCCCGCTCGCCCACGTTCTACGAGTTCGACTCGCAGGACCTGCTGAAGCTCTACCGCGAGATGGACGACCGCGACGAGGAGCCGGTGATCATCTACCACTCCCACACCGCGACCGAGGCCTACCCCTCCCGCACCGACCTCTCCTACGCCAACGAGCCCGGCGCCCACTACGTCCTGGTCTCCACCGCCGACACCGACGAGGCGGGCCCCTTCCAGTTCCGCTCCTACCGCATCGTCGAGGGCGAGATCACGGAGGAGGACGTCAAGGTCGTAGAGGCATACTGACCGCGTACGCAACAGCCCAACTCGCCGTGACGGAGATGGTGTTGACGCAGCGGTCGAACGTACGGCGCCCCACGCTGGAGGATGTCGCCCGCTGGTCGGGCGTCTCGAAGTCCACGGTGTCGCGGGTGGTCAACGGCGAGTCCAAGGTGAGTCCGGAGGTCGCGGTCCGGGTCCGGGAGGCGATCTCCGCGCTGGGCTATGTGCCCAACCAGGCGGCCCGGCAACTGGTCACCCGCCGCACCGGCGCCGTCGCGGTGGTGGCGGCCCAGCCCGAGGACCGGCTGTTCCTCGACCCGTTCTTCGACTGTCTGCTGCGCGGCATCCGCGGCGAACTCGCCCGGCACGGCACCCAGGCCGTCCTGCTGTTCGTCGACGAACCCGACGACTACGCGCGCGTGGCCGACTACCTCGGCGGCGGCCATGTCGACGGCGCGATCCTCTTCTCGCTGCGCCCCGTCTTCGGCGGCCGTCCCCTCCTGTGCGACGGCGACCCGGTGCGCGGCCAGGCCTACGTCGACGGCGACAACCGCGGCGGCGCCCAACTGGCCGTCCGCCACCTCCTCGCCCTCGGCCGGGAGCGCGTCGCCACCGTCACCGGCCCCTACGACCAGGAGAACTCTGCCGCGGAACGGCTCGCCGGCTACCGGGACGTCCTCCCGGACACCGCACCCCACCTGGTCGAACGCGCCGACTACACCCGGCAGGGCGGCGCCGACGCCATGGCTGCGCTGCTCGACCGCCACCCCGGCCTCGACGCCGTTTTCGTCGCCTCCGACCTCATGGCCTCCGGCGCCCTCCAGACCCTGCGCGAACGCGGGCGCCGGGTCCCGCAGGACGTGGCCGTGGTCGGCTTCGACGACCTCGTCTCCATCTCCGAGTCGACCGACCCGCCGCTGACCACCGTCCACCAGGACGTCGCCGAGATGGGCCGCCTGCTGGCCCGGCTGCTGTTCGACCGCACCGAACAGGGTCCCGGGCAGGACCTGCCGTCGGCGATCGTGCCCACCCGGCTTGTCGTACGGCAGTCCGCCTGAGCTGCGCCGTCTCACCCCCCGAATGAATTTCGTCCGAATTGTGAGATCGCCTATCGGGGGCGGGACCGGGAATCGATACGATGAGCCCATGGTTCTTCTCGACGTGAGCGACAAGGCGCCGGGCATGCTGCTCGTGGCGCGGCTGCACGTCGACCTGTGCAGGCTGAACAGCGCCATCTGTTGACAGCGCGCTGTCGCCGTACAGGCCGTGTGCCGCGGCAAGCAGACGTGTGCCCACCGACACCAGACGACCCTTCCCGCTTCCGACAGGAGCCCCTTGCCATGGCCATCGAGGTCCGCATCCCCACCATCCTCCGCACCTACACCGGCGGCGAGAAGGCCGTCGAGGGTGCCGGTGAGAACCTCGCCGCGCTCTTCGCCGACCTCGAGACCCGGCACGCGGGCATCCAGGCCCGCATCGTCGACGGCGGCGAGCTGCGCCGCTTCGTCAACGTCTACCTGAACGACGAGGACGTCCGCTTCCTCGACGGCATCAACACCAAGCTGACCGACGGCGACAACGTCACGATCCTGCCGGCCGTGGCCGGCGGTATGGCCTGATCGTCGATGCGTTACGACTCCCCGCTGGCCGCGGTGGGCAACACCCCTCTGGTGCGCCTGCCGCGGCTCTCGCCGTCCGCCGACGTCCGCATCTGGGCCAAGCTGGAGGACCGCAATCCGACCGGCTCGGTCAAGGACCGCCCGGCCCTGTACATGATCGAACAGGCGGAGAAGGAAGGCCGCCTCACCCCCGGCTGCACGATCCTGGAGCCGACCTCCGGCAACACCGGCATCTCCCTCGCGATGGCCGCGAAGCTCAAGGGCTACCGCATGGTCTGCGTGATGCCCGAGAACACCTCGCAGGAACGCCGCGACCTGCTCGGCATGTGGGGCGCCGAGATCATCCCCAGCCCCGCGGCCGGCGGCTCCAACACGGCCGTACGCGTGGCCAAGGAACTCTCCGCCGAACACCCCGACTGGGTCATGCTCTACCAGTACGGCAACCCGGACAACGCGGGCGCCCACTACGCCACGACGGGCCCGGAGATCCTCACCGACCTCCCGTCCATCACCCACTTCGTGGCGGGCCTCGGCACCACGGGCACCCTCATGGGAGTCGGCCGCTACCTCCGCGAGCACAAGCCGGACGTCAAGATCGTCGCCGCCGAGCCGCGCTACGACGACCTCGTCTACGGCCTCCGCAACCTCGACGAGGGCTTCGTCCCCGAGCTCTACGACGCCTCCGTCCTCACCACCCGCTTCTCGGTCGGCTCCGCCGACGCGGTCACCCGCACCCGCGAACTCCTCCAGCAGGAGGGCATCTTCGCCGGCGTCTCCACCGGCGCGGCCCTGCACGCGGCGATCGGCATGGGCAGGAAGGCCGTAACGGCGGGGGAGGCGGCGGACATCGCGTTCGTGGTGGCGGACGGCGGCTGGAAGTACCTGTCGACCGGCGTGTACACGGCGGCGACGACGGAAGAGGCGATCGAGACGCTTCAGGGCCAGCTCTGGGCCTGATCCGGGCGCCCCGGGCGGTCACTCCCCGGGGCCGTCGACGAACTCCGGGGCCGGCCGGAACCAGTCGGTCATGATCCTTTCGTCGACGCGGTAGAGCACCGCGGAGCCGTGGAGCGCGACCGCCATCCGCACCTCACCCGGCTCGTACGGCTCCGACGCCGGGCGCGTCGCCGGATCCGGCTCCGCGTGGCGTTCCCGCGCCAGCCGGAGCACCGCCTCCCCCTCGCCGGTGACAGCGGGCAGGTGCCGCGGCATGGCCGGGCCGTCGGGAACACCTTCCGCAGCGCCGTCGCCCCGATGACGAATGCCGGCCCGGCCCGGACCCAGGCCTGGTCGAGGAGCGGCACGGTCACCGCCGGCACCGCGGCAGCGGCGGCGATCGCCGACCACCGGCCCCAGAGCAGCGGCAGGCCGGGAGCGGTCTCGAACCGGGGCCGGGTGAAGCCCTCACGGGTGAGCCGCGACTCCGCCGCCTCCAGATGCCGCCGGGCGTTCGGCACCCCCATCTCCCACAGGCACTCGCCCTTGCTCCGACCCGGCGAGTAGGCGGGGCTGCGCACATGCAGCGCCGACGCCCGCGGTCCACTGACGGCCGGCGCAGCGCCCCCGCGGCCACCGGACTGGCCACCGCCCCCCTGCTGCACCGCCCAGTGGTCCCGGCCGTTCAGCACGCCGAGGGTCGGCGGACCGAGCCGTTCCACGACATGCGGTTCGACGACGGCACTGTTCCGGTCCTCGGCCACGAGCGCTGCCAGACAGGCATCGGCGGCGGCGCCGCGCCCCTTGTCGTCGAGCAGCAAGGCCGTGAACGCGATCACGAAACGACCCGCGACTACGAGTCAGTCCGTCATACGGGTCAGTAGTCCCGCGGGCCGGTGTCCGACCCCTCACGCGCGACCCCAATTGCCATGGAATCAGCGGTCGTTGCGCAGTACGCGCCTACCGGGCGAGATGCCGGACCTGATCCCACAGGACCGGGTCCGCGACCCCGACCCGCCGTCGGAAATCGGCCACCGGCACGGACCGCAGTTCGGCGGTCTCCAGATAGCTCGCCCGGCCCTGCGCGTCCCCGACCGACCCCGGGGGCAGCGCGATCACCCCGCCGCGCTCGTCGTGGTACTTGCTGGTGATCTTCGCGACCGTCGCCGTCCGCCCGCGCACGGAGAGCACCAGACACGGCCGGTCCTTGGCCGCCTCCGGCTGATCCTCGTAGGGGACGTTCGCCCACCAGATCTCGGCGGGTTGCGGCCGGTCCCCGCGCACCGCCCGGGACGGCCGGCGTCCCCGCCCCCACCCGTCGACAAGCGTGGCGACCAGCGCCAGCAACATCACCGCCGCGAGCGCGAGCCACCAGAACCTGTCCATGGGGAGGACGTTACCGGCGCGCAATCCCGGCCGCGCGCCCTCTCGTACACCCCACACGCCCCGGTTCCAGCCGAACCGGTGACACCACAGGTGAGTTCCCCCACAACGGACCTTGGCGGAGGAGCGACCGGCCCTTTTGCGCCTTACGCTCGACGGACCGCACGACCCCCGTCCCCCAACTCCAGAAGTTACCGCCAGCGGAGGTTTCTGCTTTATGAAGCTCACCGTCGTCGGCTGCTCAGGGTCGTTCCCGTCCGCGGAATCGGCCTGTTCGAGCTACCTCGTAGAGGCCGACGGCTTCCGGCTGCTCCTCGACATGGGCAACGGCGCCCTTGGCGAGCTGCAGCGCCACTGCGGTCTCTACGACCTCGACGCGATCTTCCTCAGCCATCTGCACGCCGACCACTGCATCGACATGTGCGCGTACTTCGTCGCACGCTACTACCGCCACGACGGCGGCCGTTGCGACCCCATCCCGGTCTACGGCCCCGAGGGCACCGAGCACCGCCTCACCACGGCCTACGCCGACACCCCCACCGCCTCCTCGATGAGCGAGGTCTTCGACTTCCACACGGTGAAGCCCTCCACGTTCGACGTCGGCCCCTTCACCGTGCACACCGAGCGGGTCCGCCACCCCGTCGAGGCCTACGCCATCCGCGTCGAGCACGGCGGCCGGTCCCTCACCTACTCCGGTGACACGGGCGTCAGCGAATCCCTGGACGAACTCGCCCGGGACACCGACCTGTTCCTGTGCGAGGCCGCGTTCACCCACGGCAAGGAGAACATCCCCGACCTCCACCTCAACGGCCGCGAGGCGGGCGAGACGGCGACCAGGGCGGGAGCCCGGCGCCTGGTCCTGACCCACATCCCCCCGTGGACCGACCCCCAGGCCAACCTGGCCGACGCACGCGAGGTCTTCGACGGCCCGGTGGAACTGGCGGCGCCGAGGGCGTCGTACGAAATCTGACAAGGCCCCCCGCAGCCCGACCGTTCCCTCGGCTGCGAGGGGCTTTGCCGTGCCCGGGTCACCGCAGCAGGCTGCCCCCGTCCACCGGCAGGACCTGGCCGGTCAGCGCCTCGGCGTCGTCGCCGGCCAGTAAGCCCACGGTCGCGGCGACGTCGCGCACCGGAGGAGTGAGGAGAGGTCGGTGCGGGGGAAGATCGTGCTCACGGTCTGAACGGTCCGACACGCGGCCCGAGCCGGCCGATACGACGATGCCCGGCCCGGAGCGGACTCCGGGGCCGGGCATCGTCGTATCGGCCG